>NZ_JAHBDR010000035.1:0-109666 GCF_019956575.1 Pseudomonas sp. A-R-19 | reverse complement strand
CAAACTCTTCAGTTCAAACATCTTTGGGTTTTGAGAAAACCCTAAACCTGGCTCAGCAATCGTTGGTTACATCTTTGATTTCTCGCGGAGTAACTTGTGATGCTGATAATCTGTTGACTAGCAGTCTGACTCCACAAGCACCCACACGAATTGCTTGATTCAGTTGTTAAAGAGCGGTTGGTTAAGAACTTTCGTCTCAACCGAGGCGCGCATTCTACAGCAGCCTCACTTGCTGTCAAGTGGTATTTTTCAGAAGTTTTCAAAGTTTCCTTTGTAACTTCAACCACTTACCCCGTAACCAGCAGCAAACTGCTCGTTAGCGGGAGGCGAATAGTACAGCATTAAAATGCATGGTCAACCCCCGCCTGAAAATTCTTTTCCTTACTAAAGAGCCCAGGTTGCCACTGTGAATACTTCCAGCGTCTGTACAAAGCATCAGGGCAGCAGAGAGGCCAGACCACGTCGTCACCCTCTCGCTATGCCCTCCTCCTGGAAAACCAACCATGCTGTCTTACCTGTTGCTTGATCACACGCAACGGCGGATGCCCGTGGTTAAACCTTGGTGGCGGAAGGTTGCGCGGGTGTTTCTGTCGTCGAAGCATTCGATGGATCAGATGATGTACTTGTAGGATCGCCCGCGAGATTCGTCTCTGTTTTGTGTAGGATTTTTCGTAGACAGTCGTAGTGGCCACTCAGTATCGTCCAAGGGTTTTCTACCCTCGGCGAATGTATGGATACGGAAAAGAGCAACAGCGATTGGAGTGACTTAGAGATTCAGGCTGCGGTCGATGCCTATCTCAGCATGCTTGCGCGGGAGCAGAACGGCCAGGCGATCAACAAGGCTCACGAAAATCGCACCTTGCGCGAAGGTGCTTTGGCCGGACGGACCAAAGGTTCGGTTGAGTTTCGGATGCAGAACATTTCTACGGTTATGGTCGAACTGGATCGAAAACCTATCAAGGGATACAAACCCGCCAAGAATGTCGGCGCCAATGTTGCGAAGAGCATTCGTGATGCACTCAATGCTCCAGGTCCTGCAACTCCCGAAGACCTCGCCCCGACAGCCGACGAGGCCACACTGGAGCAGCGAGCTGCAAAGCTTGAGCGAAAGCCGATCAAAGATGAGCCGAAGGGGATTGAGAAACCAGAGCAAACTCAGTCCAGCGGAAAGTCTTATGTTCGCGATCCGGAAGTGAGAGCGTGGGTGCGCCAACAGGCTGAAGGCAAGTGCGAAGGGTGTGGCGAGCCTGCTCCATTTGAAAAGTCGGGCAGGCCGTTTCTTGAGGTTCATCACGTTAAGCATTTGGCACAGGAAGGTTCAGATCGTCCGAGCAATGCTGTAGCGCTGTGCCCGAACTGCCATCGTCGTTGTCACCATTCGAGTGACCGGGAGGAGTTCACCGCTTCGCTTTATATAAAGGTGAAACGGTTGAAACCCGAATAACCGAGCGGAACAAAACCTGTGGCGAGGGGGCTAGCCCCCGTTCGGCTGCACAGGAGTCGTAAATCCGCGCGACTCAGTTTGTCTGATACTCCCGACTTGCAGCATTAAGGGCCGCTTCGCAGCCCAACGGGGGCAAGCCCCCTCACCACAAGGTTGGTGCCTGGCAAGTTTGCTGTGTTGATGTTGGGAATCGCTAGCAGGCTCGCTCCCACAAGAGATCAGAGAAAGGCTTTAGAGTTTTGATACTAATAAGGGTCGCTGGATCTTCCTGCGACCCTTTTCTTCGCCCGCAACAAAGCTAAAACCTCACCTCCCCAACCCACTAATCCGCCAAGGACAATCCGCCGCCCTCACCCCATTCGGTCCGACAATCTCCGGTGTCTGCCCCAGCGACCTGGCGCTCAACACACTCCCCACCCGCTCAATCAACTGATCAAACCCCAACGTCGCATTCTCCTGATGCAATTTGCGCAGTTGCTCAACCAGGGCGTAGGTGAAGGCGCCGTAGCTGTTGGAGCCCACCTCATACTCATTGGCCTTTTCGTTTTCCCGCGCGGCGTAAAGCATCAGGGGCATGTACGGGCCGTGGTGGCCGTAGAGTTTGCCTTGGCGCAGCAGTTGGGCTTTTTTCTCGGGGCGCAGGCCGGTGGCGGCGCCTTGGGTGGTGCGGGTGCGGGTGAGACCGCGGGTTTTGTTGTCTTGTTCGCTGAAGTCGCGGCGGTCGCTGTCGACGGCGTAGACGCGGCGATCCCAGTCACCGGCGTAGGGGTCCCAGCGCAGCATGCGGTGGCGGATGTCGCTGGGTGGTGTGATGCCGCGCACGCGGCCGTTGCCGCGCGTCATGCCGCCGGCGTAGCAGCAGTCGAACATGACGGTGAGTTTGGCGCCGTGGCCGTCCGGGTCGAATGGCAGGTGACTATAGAACTGGCGGAACAGTTTGTCGGTGAAGTGGGTGCTCCCGTCGTCCCAGTCGAAGTCGTGGAGTACCAGGGTTTCATCCATGCAATCGGCTTCGCCGCTGCTGCTGTAGACCGGCAACTGGGTACCGTGACCGGAGTAGAACAGCACTCGCTCGTCCCCGGCGCGTGCGCCTTCCACCAGCCATTCGAGGCGCTCGACGAAGTTGGCCCGGGTTGCCCGGGCGTCGTGCAGCAAACGGATGTCGCCAGCGTCGTAGCCGCTTTCCTGGAGCATGCGGCTGATCAGGTAAGTGTCGTTGATGCAGCCATCGAGGCGTGCACTTGGGTCGGGATAGTCGTTGATGCCGACCACCAGGGCGCGACGTTTGCGCTGGCCGCTGCGGGACAGGAACGCCGGCACCTCCAGCGCCCGCGCCACCACCACATCGCGGGCCAGTTGCGGCCACAGGCCGGTCTGGCTGGTGGGTGACGACAAGTAGGCCTGGGCGGCGTGATTGAGGTCGAGCAGGTCATCACGCAGTGGCAGAGTGAATTCGGTTTGCAGGTCGACCCGCGCCGAGTCAGGTGAGGTGACAGGTCGGGTCAGCAAGCCGTCGTTGGGGTTGTAGAGGTGGAACCAGCGGCGGATGCCTCGGCCACTTTCGCTCAGGCGCAGGACCCGCCCGCCCCACACTTCGCGCATCACCAACGGCAACGCGATCGGCGAGCCGAAACTGACGAACACCCGGCCATCGATGCGCTTGAGTGCCGAACCTTTTTTCGCTACCGAACGGCGCAACGCATCGTAGCCGATCAAGCTGCCCAGCCCTTGGGCGAAGATGATCTGTGGATCGAATGCCTCGATCTTCGCCAACAGATGCTGGGTCAGTCGGCTACGTAAATCGGCGTCTTCGATCCACTGCACAATGGCGCCCACCGTAACGCGCAACATCTGATTGACCGGCAGGCCCCAGCTGCCGAAATTCTCGTCGGCCTTGCCCCTGGCGTCGGCGCTCAACATCGCCAGGCCTCGGGTGATCTGGGCGAAGTCCGGCCCACCTTCCAGTTGGTCGTCGAAGGACAGAAAGTCGATGTCCTGGTCATCAATGAGGCGACCGTTCTGCGCCAGTTGAGTGCGGATCAAGGTGCGCCATTGCTCCTGCCAGTTCGCATCGATGCTCCCCCGCCCGTCGATTGCCCGGCTGAATCCAACACCTGACAGGCACAGGACACGCAGCCGTGCTGGCGCGACATCCGATCCCGGCTCGACCAAGGCTTTACTGGCAGGCGCCGTAACCGCAGGCACTGTTTGACCTTGGGCGGTGACCATCAAATCCTGCAAGCGCCGCAGTTTCGCTTCCAGGCTGTCTGCACTGGGCGCGGCAGGCGTGCGAGCGTCCTGGCCGGGATCAGGCAATGTACGGTTGCGGTTGCCAAGAAATCCGTTGACCCATTGGGCGCTGTTCCTCCAGATCTGCTCTGGGTCGAGGCCGTCGAGGTAACCGGTGGCGCTGTCCACCACTTGCCGACTTTGGGTCGCCAGTTCGGACTCGATCAATGGCAGCCCGACTCGACTCGGCACCACGGTGGCCGCCAACTTTGGCGCGGCCGTTGCGTTCGGTGCAGCGCGCCAGATGGGCGCGTTACCAAAGTGCTGTGCCGCGATCACCCGAGGGCCGAGGGCACTGCGCGGCAATTTGAAATGATCGCAAAGAAAAGCCAGCAGGCTGGTGTGATCGTAGTGCTGTGCCTGGACGTTGCCCGTCCAGGGAATCAAGCCTGGTTTGAGCCACGGCGAAGCCAGGATCGCCGGCACACGAACGCCGAGACGGGTGAAGGGATTCTTCCACTCGACATCGACCGTTGAACCGGTCGCCACGCAAGTCGGTGGCACCACATGGTCATGGAAACCGCCATGTTCGTCGTACAGCAGCACGAACAGGGTTTTGTTCCAGACAGCGGGTTTGGCCGACAAGGCGTTGAACACCTCACCGACAAACTGATCGCCAAAGCGCAGGTCTTCAGGTGGATGATGCGACACGTTTGGCCCGAGCTTGCCGTTAAGCAAGCCATAACTCGGCTCAATCCAGGACAGTTCGGGGAGTGTGTCAGCGGCGACGTCCGCCTTGAAGTCCTCGATGCCCAGGTGCTGTAGACCACCCTTGACCAGCGCCGCCAGCGGAACGGCACCGTCGGAGTAAATACGCGCGTCGTGGCCGTTGTTGCGCAGCAGCGAAAAAATGCTCTCGCCGCCGAACTGCGCGATCAGGCTTTTGATACCGGCCAGTACCGTGCCAGTGGAGGGCATCAGCAGATGACCATTGCAACTGCCGAGCATGGCAAAAAAACGGTTCGGCCAGGTCGGGCCTGGCACCGAGGAAAACCAGCGATCGCACACGGTGAAGTTGCGCGCCAACCCCTGGATTGCCGGCAGCGTATCGTCCGCTGGCGTGGCGCCGAACGGGATGTAGTTCATCGCCCGTTGGGCCATGGATTGCGACCAGGTTTTGTACACCGTCAGGCCTTTGCGAGCTTTTTCGTAGGCGTCCTGGGCGAAACCATCGAGTTTGGGGATGGCCGGACTGGTCTTGAACGAGACGCCCAGTTGTTTCTCTACGTTGTCGAACTCGTGGCCAAGGTCGAATCCCTCACTATTGCTCGGCGGTAACGCCGGAGGTAGAGGTGGCGGTGGTGCCCACAGGCTGTAGTTTTCCGGGAACTCTGACGCTTGGGTAATCACCGTCGAATTGCCATTGGCCAGCTTCAGCGGGTTGGTGCTGGGCGCCTTGCGGTCGATACCGTTACACGCGGGGTTGATGCTTGTGTAATCCCCCAACAAATGGTCGAACGAACGGTTTTCCATCATCAACACGACAACGTGCTCAATCCCTGCGGGCCAGTTGTTCGCCATGGTGCGCTCCTTGATGTGAAGTCTCGGTTTCGATCTCGCGGGTTTCACGGCAATCAGTTCCCATCATCTTCCCGCTCCCTGTCATCCACCTGATAGTTCGCCACATAGCTGTCCACAGCCGTCCCTATCGTTGGGAAAAACGCCGTCTCCCCCAGCCGCGCAAACAAGCCGAACCGCTTGAGCTTGTCCTTGACCGGGTCTTTCATCTCGGCAATGCACAACTCGATTCCTGCCGCGTGCAGGGTGTCGTCCAGTTCGGCCAGCATGTCGGCGGAGGTCACGTCGACGCTGGTGACCGGTTCTGCGGCGACCACCAGCCAGCGCACCGGTGTGGGCGATGCCGCCACGGCGTCCAGCACGCGGTCGCTGAACAGCTCGGCGTTGGCGAAAAACAAGGGCGCATCCCAGCGAAACAGGACCAGCCCGGGTACCAGGCGCGCGTCGGGGTAGCGTTTGATGTCGTGGTAGCCCTTGACCCCATCGGCACGCCCCAGCACCGCGGAGTACGGGCGCCAGGCATCCCAGAGGAATTCAACGATCGCAATCACGATGGCCAGGCCGATGCCTTCGATCGCGCCGAACACGGCCACGCCGACCGTACAGACAATCGACAGCCAGCATTCCCAGCGCTGGATGCGATAGATCCGGCGCAGGTCGGTAATTTCGATCAGGCCGATAGCCGAGGCGATCACCACCGCCGCCAGGGCGCTGGACGGTAAATGTTGCAGCAGGTCCGGTGCCACCAACAGCAACAAGGCCACCGCCAGTGCGCCGACGACGCCGGTCAACTGGGTTTTGGCTCCGGCCGCTTCGGCCACCGGCGTACGTGACGAACTGCTGCTGATCGGGAAGCCCTGGAAAAATCCGGTTGCCAGGTTGGCGATACCCAGCCCCACCATTTCCTGGTTCGGGTTGACGTAGGTTCGGGTTCGCGCTGCATAGACACGGGAAAGCACGCTGGTGTCGGCGAACGAGACCAGAGCGACGGCGCAACCGCCGATCAACACCGGGACGATATCGGCGGTGGTGATCCAGGGGATCGCGAACCCGGGCAAACCTTGCGGTAGCGAACCCAGGACCTTCACACCGGCGCGTGTCGCAAGGTCGAGCATACCCACGGCGACTGTCGCGCCGACCACGGCGATCAGGATACCCGGCAGTCGCGGCCATCTTTTGAGCAGCAGAATCACCGCCAGGGTAAGCCCGCCCACCACGAAGGTGGTCCAGTTGACCTTTCCCTCCATCACCGCTGAGGTAATAGCCCACAGGTCTCTCAACGGACCGTTGGACTCAATCGAAAAACCGAACAGCTTAGGCAGTTGGCTGATCAATACGGTCAGTGCGATGCCGTTCATGTATCCGTAGCGGATCGGTTTGGACAGCAGCTCGGTAATAAACCCCAGGCGCGCGATACCGGCCAGGATACACACCGTTCCGGAGACGATCGCCATCATCCCCGCCAGGGCGACGGCACGCTGCGGGTCACCGCCGGAGAGTGACAGGATGACCGCAAGTATGACCGCCACTAGAGAGGAATCCGGGCCCATCACCAGAATCCGGCTGGGGCCGAACAAGGCATAGAACAGCAGCGGAACGATCGTCGCGTACAGGCCATAAATGCCGGGTACTCCCGATGCCACCGCATAGGCGATACCGACGGGCACCAGCATCGTGGTCAGCACCAGGCCAGCCATAATGTCGTATCGCAACCACGCCCATTGGTATTCGCGCAGCACGCCCAGCCCCGGCAGCCAGCGGCGCCAACCGGTCTGTTCGTCCCGGCGGGTTATCCGGCCCTGCTCCGGGAGCGGGGGCGAAGCATCTGAATGGCTCATAAACGTCCTACTTGCTGGACCATGCCGACGCGGCGATATCGAAGTGATCAGTGTAGCTATTGCTTCAAATGCGCCATCACTGGAAGCTGTTCACCTAAAGGACTTGGAACCCGACATGAAATTCGACCTCGCCTACTGCCTCGGCCTCAACGACAAGTTGTCGATCTACGACGTTCGGGATCTGAATTTCGACGAGACGATGGATTTCGACTCTGCCAGGGAACACTTCCAGTGCCCCAACGATGCCTGCCGCTTGGCATTCGATACGACCAATGAGCTGGGCACGTTCAACGCCAAGAATGTGAATTACGTGCGCACGCCGCACTTCAAGAACCTGCCGAGTACACGGCATGTCGAGGGCTGCCCTTATGTCAGCTTGAAGACCCCGGGGTCGGGTGTGGATGAGGCGGAAACGGATGACAGCCGCGAGGAAAACTTCCCGTCGGAATTGTTACTGACTCGGCGTGAGTATGTGCGTAAACCGCCCAGCCCGAAGGTTGTGGTGGACGAGGTGCGGGATGAGTCGCCAACGTCGTCGGTGACCAGCAACGTCGAGCAACCGGGCAAGGAATCGGCCCCGGACAAGACCAGCGTCTTTGCCCACCCGGTGGAATGCTTCGTTTCGAACTTCGACGACAAGGACTTGCTCAAGCGTGTGCCGCTGAAGATTGGCGAGCACACCGCGCCTTACGGCGCGTTTTTCAAGAAGATCGAGTATCTGCAGGACAACAAGGGGCTGATTTACTGGGGCAAGGTCAAGGAGATCAAGGACTACACCCAGAGCTTTCGCATCGATTTCGAGAAGAAGGTCTGGTTCGAGAAAAAGCCTTACTCGGTCAATGTCTACCTGAGCAAGAAGCTGATCGACAGCTACCGCAAGCGCAAGGCGTTCCTGGAGGAGATCAAGCACGCCATCGAGAGCGGGCGGGAGTTGTATTGCTTCTTTTATGGGGTGACGCCCGAGTTGAAGCAGGTGCCGAGCAAGAAAAACCCCGAGCAGACGTTCGGGGTGTTCAGCGCCAATATCGAGAATCTGGATCACTTTATCGTGCGGGAAGCGCCGGGGTTGCACGCTAAATAACGACGGGGACCGTCCGTCTGCCTGAAAGTACTATTCAAAAATTGCATTTGATCCGGGCTCAAAACAACTGTACAAAAACACAGTAGATTTTGACCAACACTCTCGAGCCCGGAGAATACCCATGGCCTCTCAAGCGATGAAAATCACCCTGGAACGTATCGCCCTCTTTCAATTCACCCCGGCCCACTGCGCCCAGGCCCGAGCGATGCTGGGCTGGAGCGTGGAAGAGCTCTCGCGGGAGTCCCGAGTCTCGGTGGATGCCATTCAACGCTTCGAGGCGCGCCAGGAGGTGCTGGATGTCACACGCCTGGCGTTGGCCTATCGCTTCGAATCGGAAGGGTTGGTGTTCTTCCCGGGGTTTGCGCCGGGTCGGGGGATGAATGTGAAAGGGTCGACGCCGAATCCGGTTGGACGGGCGGATTTTGCGATGGTGGAGTGAGGGACCACTTCATGGCAAGTGGCCCTGGGTGAACTGCTTACGCGTTCTGCACCACCGCCCGATCACTCTCCCCTTCCACCGCCAGCCACCACGCCCCACCACGCTGCGGATGCATCAAGTTGAACGCCTCGCCCATCTGCGGTGTGGTGATCGATACGTTGCGCTCCCAGGCCAGGGCGAGGATGCGGTCGAAAGGTTCGTACCAGGCGTGCATCGACAGGTCGAAAGTGCCGTTGTGGATCGGCAGTAGCCAGCGGCCCTTGAGGTCAAGGTGGGCTTGCAGGGTTTGTTCGGGTTGCATGTGCACGTGTGGCCAGTCGACGTTGTAGGCGCCGGTTTCCATCAGGGTCAGGTCGAATGGGCCGTACTGTTCGCCGATGCGTTTGAAGCCGTCGAAGTAGCCACTGTCACCGCTGAAGAAGACCCGTGTATCGCCGTCGATCATTACCCACGAGGCCCAGAGGGTGCTGTTGCTGTCAAACAGGCCACGGCCGGAAAAGTGCTGCGACGGGGTGGCAATGAACTGGATGCCATCGACTTCCGTGCCTTGCCACCAATCCAGTTGGCGGACTTTGCTGGCGTCGATGCCCCACTTGATCAGGGTGTCACCTACACCTAGCGGGGTCAGGAAGTGTTTGGTCTTGTCCGCGAGCTTCAGCACCGCCTGATGATCCAGGTGGTCGTAGTGATCGTGGGACAGGATCACCGCTTCGATCGGTGGTAATTCTTCCAGGCTGATCGGTGGCTGGTGGAAACGCTTGGGGCCGGCCCATTGCACGGGTGAGGCGCGCTCGGCGAAGACCGGGTCGGTGATCCAGAACTTGTTGCGCAACTTCAGCAGCACCGTGGAGTGACCCAAGCGATAGACGCTGTGGTTGGGTGCTGCGATCAGCGCGGCTTGAGTCAGGGCTTGCACCGGGACGGGTGCGCTCGGGCGGGCGTTTTGCGGCTTGTGGAACAGCGCGCTCCACAGGATGCCCATGGTTTTGCCAAAGCTTAGACGTTGAACCGGCGTGAAGTTTTGATACTGCCCTTGAGCCTGTCGGGACGCTTCAGGTGTGGAGGCGGTGTCCGCCGGGGAGTTTGAATTGGCCATGACTGAATGACTCCAGAAAAACCGCGCATGACGCGACTTTCCGCTTTGGGACGATAAATGGCCAAGGCACGCACGCATCAGCCGGACTTTCTATTTTTACTGGGCAGGATTAACAAAACATTACACTGCACAGTGTAGTTTCTAGGTTGCATCAAAGTCGATGACAAGTAAACTACTGAGTGTAATTCCCCCCTTCTTCCTGCCGAAGCGTACTTATGACAGCTCCACAGCGCCTCACCGACCGAAAACGCCAAGCGATCATCCAGGCAGCGATCAACGAGTTCCGTGACAACGGTTTCGAGATCACCAGCATGGACAAGATTGCCGCCACTGCCGGCGTGTCGAAGCGCACGGTGTACAACCACTTTCCCAGCAAGGAAGAGTTGTTCGCCGAGATCCTCAATCAGTTATGGATCCGGGTGACGGCAGAACAGGAAACGTCCTACCGTCCCGACCAACCATTGCGCGACCAGTTGCGCTCGCTGCTGATGGCCAAACTGCAGATGTTGGGCGACGACAATCTGCTCGACCTGGCCCGGGTCGCCATTGCGGCGACGATTCATTCCCCGGAGCGGGCGCAAGACATGGTGGCCCGAATGGGCGAGCGCGAAGAGGGGCTGACGGTGTGGATTCGGGCCGCTCAGGCTGATGGCCGGTTGAAGGCCGTGGCTCCCGAATTCGCCGCTCAACAGATCCATGGCCTGCTCAAGTCATTTGCATTCTGGCCGCAGATTTCCATGGGGCAGCCCAGCTTGTCCGTCGAGGAGCAAAATACGGTGGCGGATTCCGCGCTGGACATGTTCCTGGCGTACTACCAGCTCTAAATCAGTTGTTTGCAGCACAGGCTGGAATTAAATGGCTTCGAAGGACACTGATTATTCCGGCTGGAATAAATGACAATGTGCGCCACTATTACCGATGAACGGTAATTCTAAACCCCATGCAGTAAAGTGTTTCAGAATGAATCTGGCGCAGGGAATTATGGATAAACAACACGGCAAGGGTTTGTCATTTGCCAGACGCATCTACATGCCTCGAACCATTGGCTTGGGCATCGGCAGTTTCAGCGTGGCCGCGGCACTGTATCCGTTGCACCTGCCGGTCTGGGTCTGGGTTTTGTTGGCACTGAATGGTTTTGTCTGGCCGCATCTCGCTTATCAACTTTCGAGTCGCTCGGTTTTTCCCTACAAGGCCGAACGCCGCAATCTACTTTACGATTCGCTGTGCGGTGGTTTTTGGGTCGCGACATTCCAGTTCAATCCGCTTTGCACCGTGACCATTCTGGCGATGATGGCGATGAACAATGTCGCCGCCGGCGGCCAACGGATGTTCCTGTTGGGCAGTCTGAGTCAAGTGGCGGGCGTGATGATTGCCTGGTCGCTGTTCGGCGCGGCATACACCCTGTCGACCACGCAACTGCAGATTTGGGCGTGCTTGCCGATGTTGACGCTCTACCCGTTGGCGTTGGGCATGGTCTGCTACCAGTTGGCGATCAAGTTGTCGGAGCATAAACGTACACTGAGCGCTTTGAGCCGCACCGACAGTTTGACGGGGCTCCTCAACCACGGCGCCTGGAAGGACTTGCTGCAAATGAAGTTTCGCGAGTGCAGCCAGCGTCAGCAGCAGGCCGCCATCGCACTGATCGACATCGACCATTTCAAGGCCATCAATGACACCTACGGTCATATCATTGGCGACTCGGTGTTGCGCCAGTTAAGCATCGAGCTCAAATGCAACCTGCGCGAAAGCGATCTGGCCGGCCGCTATGGGGGTGACGAGTTTTGCGTGATCCTGCCCAACATGCCGCTGAATCAGGCCATGGACGTTATGGAGCGATTGCGCAAAGTGTTGCAAGACTATCGACATCGGGAAGTGCCGAAGCTGCGGGTCAGCCTGAGTATCGGCCTGGCGGCTTACCAACCGTCGTTTACCGATGCAATGGCCTGGCTCGATGACGCTGACAAAGCCCTCTACACCGCGAAAAACACCGGGCGCAACAAGGTCAGTGTCAACCCAAGCAACATCGGCCTGGAAACGTCGGCCGTATGATGGCAATAGCTTGGCGATTGCGCTGCTCGAATGACGCTGAGGCTATAGTGAGCCTCAGTCCCAGCGCCAGACAGAGAGCATCATGACCACCACCCGCCACGAAACCACCGCCCCCGTCGATCACCTGCGTTTCCATCGCAAGCATGCCCACTTGGCGCCGACCTTCGGCAATGACAAGTTTGCCCTGCGCGCCGAAGCCTTTGCCCGGTTCTTTGGCACCCCGACCTTTCTCGGCGCACAAACGCTGATCGTTGTGGTCTGGGTGTGCCTCAACCTGTCCGGCTTCACCCACTTCGATGCGTACCCATTCATCCTGCTCAACCTGGCTTTCAGCCTGCAATCGGCCTATGCCGCGCCATTGATTCTGTTGGCCCAGACTCGTCAGGCTGCGCGGGACAAAGCCCAATCCGATGCCGATGCGCAGCACCGCGAAGCGCTGGCGATCGCCAACAGTGAGCGGCAGGCAGAAGCCGCAAAAAACACCGCGCAACTACTCGAACTGCTGGAGCAGAACACCCGCCTCACGGAGATGACCAAGTCCCTCACCGAGCGCATCGAAAACCTGACCACAGAAATGCATCAACATTTCGTGCGAAAGGACGTGCCAAAGACCTGAACGGTTTCACGGCAGTTTCAATGCCCGCCCCAGCTCATCGAACAGCGTGACCACCGAGCGCAAGGCGCGGCAGTCGGGACGAGTCAGCAGCCACAGCGCGGTGTCGTATCCGTGCAGCGGCTCGCCCAGTGGCCGTAATCCGTCACCGATCAAGAAATCCGGCAGTGCCGCGACACCCAGCCCCGCCCTGACCAGCTGGGTAACCGAAAGCATGCTGTTGCAGCGATAGCCTGGCGTTACGCCCGGCAAGGCTTGGCGACGCCAGGTAACGGTCGGGTGATCGGGCAGGAAGTCATCCGGGGCGATCCAGGTCAATGAGGCCAGGTCTGTGGTGTTGACCGTTTGCAGATAGCGTTCGCTGGCGCATACGCGGTAGGAAATATCCGCCAATCGCCGTCCTACCAAATGCTCCGGTGGCGTGCGGGTCAGGCGCAGGGCGATATCGGCATCCCGACGGCTGAGATTGGCAAAATCATTGGACGTGCTCAGCTCGAGCATCAGCGCCGGATAGTTCGGCATGAACTGCGCCAGCGCCGGCAACAGCAAACCTTGCAGGACCGAGTCGGTGCAGGTCAGGCGCACAATGCCGCTGATCACTTCACCGCCCTGCTCCACACCGATGCGCGCCGCCTCCAGAGCCTGCTCGGCACGTTCGGCCTGTTCAGCCAGGGACTGCGCCAGGGTGGTCGGCAGGTAACCGGCGCGGCTTTTTTCGAACAGTTGCTGACCCAGCGCAGCCTCCAGCCGGCGCACCGCTCGAAACACCGTCGAGACATCCACCTTGAGCAGTTGCGATGCCCGGACCAGAGACCCGCCGCGTACCAGCGCGAGGATCAGGGCCAGGTCCGGGTAGTCCAGTCGATAGTGCGTCACTGCATTGATCACTTGGGAAAACGCCAATATTGAATGCGTGAACGCCAATCTATAGTGGGCACCAGGAATCAACAAGTGCAGAGGCCTCTCATGGAAACCCGCCCGATTCGCATCGCCCTGATCGGCGATTACGACCCGCAAGTCACCGCCCACCAGGCCATTCCCATCGCCCTCGAAAGAATCGCCGCACACACTGGCCTGAACCTGCAATGGCACTGGCTCGCCACCGATGAAATCCACGCCGGGACACCACTGCGCACATTTGATGGCTTCTGGTGTGTACCGGCCAGCCCCTACCGCAACATGGACGGTGCATTGCTGGCGATTCGTTTTGCCCGCGAACAGCAGCGACCTTTCCTCGGCACCTGCGGCGGATTTCAACACGCGGTGCTGGAATATGCGCGCAATGTGCTGGGCTGGTCGGATGCCGAACACGGCGAAACGGCGCCCGATGCAACACGGGCGCTGCTGACACCGCTGACGTGCGCGCTGGTGGAGGCGGTCGATACCATTCATTTAGATGAAGGCTCGTTGATCGCCCAGGCGTACGAAAGTACCGAGATACGTGAAGGCTATCGCTGTCGCTATGGGGTGAATCCACAATTCGAAGGGGAGCTGCTCAAGCGCGAATTGCACGCCGTCGGCCACGATTCGGAACACGGACTGCGCGTGGTCGAACTCAGCGGTCATCCGTTCTTTGTCGCGACCTTGTTCCAACCCGAGCGAGCGGCGCTCAAGGGCGTCTTGCCGCCGTTGGTTGGCGCCTTTGTCGAAGCCTGTGCGGGGCGCTCAGCATGATCGCCGATACGCCAGCTGCGCCTTATTACGCGGTGATCTTCACCTCGCTGCGCACCGAGGGTGACCAGGGTTACGCCGCAGCGGCCGCACGGATGCTGGAGCTGGCCCGTGAACAGCCGGGGTTTCTCGGGGTGGAATCGGCTCGGGGCGAGGATGGGTTGGGAATAACCGTGTCGTACTGGGCCAGTGAAGCGGCGATTCTGGCGTGGAAGCATCATCCGGAACACACGGCGATTCGCGAGCGTGGACGCTCGACCTGGTATGCGCGGTGTAAAACGCGGGTGTGCCGGGTTGAGCGGGCCTATGGGTTCAGCCTGTAAATGATGCGGTGTGCTTGAGGCCGTCTTCGCGGGCAAGCCCGCACAGTGTCTTGTGTCACACCCAAGATCCCTGTGGGAGCGGGCTTGCCCGCGAAGAGGCCAGAACGGTCAACGCAAAACGATCAACCCTGCACCAGACTGCGAACTGCCGCAATCTCCGGCACCTCCACCCGACTCATGTACACCCGCAATGGCTCGGTGATGTTGATCCGGTCATCGATGTTCTGGTCCAACAACAACCGAATCAATTCGCGCTTGAGCGTCATGGTCTGCCCGGGCCCCGAGACCCAGACGAATTCGCTGGTCGGGATGATGCCGTCGTCCGCCACGTCCATGCCGAATGAATCTTCGCTGAAGCGCACAATGTAGTGGCCGGTCTTGCGATTGAGGCCGACGAAGCCTTTGAGTTGGTCGGCAGCCTGGCAGATGAGCTGGGAAGTGATGCGCATGTTAAACCCCGCAATGGTGATCATTGGTTTGCACGCAGGGCCTGCGTCTCCCTCTGCCGGGGAAATTGCAGCGCCCCAGCGTACTGCAAACGGGCGCACAAAAGCGCTGACGAACATCAGCTTTAGACAACTTTATGTCGGTCTCGCGATAGCGCCTGCAAAGATGAATTGTTAAAAGGGACCGCTCACTCATAACGAAAGGAACTCGAGCATGCCGGCAACCTTTACTAAAAGTGCCTTGTTACTGAGCCTGTTGCTGGGCCTCGGCCAGGCACAGGCCGCCAGCGAACCCACTCCCACAGCGTTGGCGACCCGTTTGGGTATTCCACATCCAGCGGTGATCGCCCACCGTGGCGCGTCTTTCGATGCACCGGAATCCACCGCCGCCGCCTACAAGACTGCCCGCGACCTGGGCGCCGACTACCTGGAAATGGATCTGCAGCGCAGCAAGGATGGCGTGCTGTTCGCCTTGCACGACAACAACCTGCAACGCACTACCGACGTCGCCAGCAAATTCCCCGAGCGCAAGGACAGCCCCGCCAATGCGTTCACCATGGCCGAACTGAAAACCCTGGATGCGGGCAGCTGGTTCAATGCCGCGTACCCGGATCGCGCACGTCCTGCCTTCGCCGGCCTGAAGATTCTGACCCTTGATGAAATCATCGACATCGCCGAGGGCAACGCCCTGCACAAGCCCGGCCTGTACATCGAGACCAAGGAGCCTAAGCAGTTTCCCGGCATCGAACACGACCTCAAGGAAAAACTCCACGACCGTGGCTGGCTGAGCCCGAGCGCTTCGAAACAGGCGAATGGCGAGCAGGCGGTCGGCCTGGGCAAAGGCAAGGTGGTCCTGCAGACCTTCGAGAAGAACAGCCTCGAACTGCTGCAAAAGGAAATGCCGACGGTGCCCAAGATCCTGCTGTTGTGGGTCGGTGAAGGCAGTATCGAACCCAAGTCCAAGGTGACCTTTGCCGAGTCCGGCGAAAAGGATAAAGCCGCCTACTACGCCAAGCAGGAACCGAAGGACAAAGCCGAATTCCAGCGCTGGATCGACTACGCCAAGGCCCAGGGTGCCATCGGTACCGGCCCGTCCGCCGCACTGACCCAGGGTGGCGACCAGAGTTACTCAGACCTGGTGCAACCGTGGATGAACCAGTACACCCACGATCAAGGCCTGCTCGTGCACGTCTACACCATCGACGATGCGGTGGACTACCAGAAAGTCATGGACGCCGGTGTCGACGGTATTTTCACCAATCGCGCCAGTGAGTTGTTGAAGTTTTATAAACGTCCAGCGCCGGCGAGTGTGGCGCAGGTGCTACAGAACAACGGCTACTGATCCAGAGACGCGCAAAACCCTGTGGGAGCGGGCTTGCTCGCGAAGACGGAGTGTCAGTCACCACCATTGCTGAATGACAAACCGCTTTCGCGAGCAAGCCCACACAGGTTATGTATTTGTGTTTGTGTGTCCGAACACAGTCCCACAGGAGTTGATGCAGGACATGTAGAGGGATTTAAGGGTGGATTAAGTTACACAAGCTAACCTGATCTCACTTAAACGGATCACCCAAGGAAAGAAGCCCATGAAGACCCTGACTGCTTTGTTTACCGCTGCAACCCTGACGCTCACCGCGGGCCTGGCCCAGGCCGATGTCCGGGTCGATGAGATCCCGCAACTGGTCAAGGACGGCAAGATCAAGCCGCTGGAAGACCTGAACAAGATCGCGCTGGATCTGCACCCGGGTGCAACGATCACCAAAACCGAACTGGACAACCACTTCAACGGTTACGAGTACGAGATCGAGCTGCGTGACGCCAAGAACGTCGAGTGGGATGTGGACATCGATGCCTCCAATGGCAAGGTCCTGAAAAACAAACAGGACAAGTAATCCTGAAACACACAAAAGCCGCACGACTCAAAACTCGTGCGGCTTTTGTGCATTCTGGATTCAAGCGCTCAGGCGCGCCGTCACCTCGTTCAACTGACCCGACAAGCCATGCAGGTTGTTGCTGGCCGCTTCGGTGCGCTGCACGTTGTCCAGGTTGGTGCTGGCGATGCTGGTGATCTCGGTAAGATTGCGCGAGATGTCTTCGGCCACCGAAGTTTGCTCTTCAGCGGCAGTGGCGATTTGGCGGTTCATGTCGCGGATGGCTTCCACGGCCAGGGTGATGCGTTCGAGCATGGCGCCAGCCTCGGTCACTTGCTGCACGCTTTGTTCGCTGCGCGACTGACCGCTTTCAATGGCCTGGGCCGCTTCGATTGCACCGGTCTGCACGGTCTGGATGATCTGGTTGATCTCGATGATCGACGCCGCCGTGCGCTGGGCCAGGCTGCGCACTTCATCGGCCACCACCGCGAATCCGCGTCCGGCCTCACCGGCGCGGGCCGCTTCGATGGCCGCGTTGAGCGCCAGCAGGTTGGTCTGTTCGGCGATGCCGCGAATCACTTCCAGGACCTTGCCGATGCGCCCGCTGTCGGTTTCCAGTTGGCGGATGACCGTGGCGGTGTTGGCGATTTCGCCGCGCATCTGGGTGATGGTGTGGATAGTGCCCTGCATGACTTTTTCGCCCTGCTGGGCGGACTGGTCGGCATCATCGGCGGCCCGCGCCGCTTCGGCGGCATGACGGGCGACTTCCTGTGCCGTCGCGGACATTTCGTTCATCGCCGTGGCCACCTGATCGGTGCGGTTGAATTGCTCGTTGGTGCCGCCGGCCATCACGGTGGCTATCGAATTCAGCTCGCCGCTGGCACTGTCCAGGTCCGACGCGCTGCGTTGTAAACGGCTGAAGGTTTCGGCGAGGAAATCGCGCAGGGTATTGGCGGCCATTGCCAGTTTACCCAACTCGTCCTGGCGGGTGCTGGCCACGCGCTCGGCAATACGTCCTTGGCTGAGTTGCGCCACGTATTCGATCAGTTTGCGGATCGGCTCGACCAGATTGCGGTTGACCAGCCACAGGCTCAGCAGGCCGATCAGCCCCCCCGAAACCAGCATCACGACCAGCCCCAGCAACACCGTGCGATCGGCGCTGGCACTGATCAATGTCGATTGCTCGGCGCCCTGCTTGCGCAACTCACTGACCAGTTCGCTCATTTGATCGCTGGTGGCGCGGTCCACGCCCTTGACCGCCGTGTCGCCCGCCGTCGGATCACCACCGGCGGCCACGAACGCGTCCCGACCCTTCTGATAGGCCGCACCCAACTGGCGATGTTCGTCACGCAAGCGCTCGATGCGGTTCTTGAGTTGCGGCTCGATGCCCTTCTGCGCGGCCAGTTCGCCGAGAATGTTTTGCACATCGCGCTGACGGTCTTCGAATTGCCCCCAGTACTTGCTCAAATCCGCCGGTTGCTTGCCGCGCAACAAGACGTTTTTCCACTCCTGTACCTGCACCTTGAATTGCAGGTTGGCTTCATCGATCAATTGCGAGGTATGCAGCGGGCCTTCGATCAGATTGGCGTAGTTCTGCACGCCGCTGGACAGGAAGTGAAAGCACGCCAGGGCGATCAACAGCATCGCCAGCAGGCTGCCGCTCAGCAGGGCGAGAATTTGCGCTCTCAGGGACTTTTGCAAAAGCATCGGAGGGTACTCATGACAGGAATGAGGCACGCCCGGTAAGGCGTGAAAGGTGTCCGGACATCCCTGTCTGCGGTCCCGGCTGATCGCCGGCGGCGCGCAACTTAACCCAAGCGTGATCGGCGTGCCAGAGCGGTTCTTGAGAAAATCCCGACCGCCGGTAGAGCAATCGTTTTAGTTTTTTTCCCGTCACAAAAACGTCATCTCGCCTTGCGATCATGCCGCTCAAGTGAACCTGTAAAACACGCGACAGGCGCCTCCCCTTGCGAGTCCTCATGAACCACAGCATCGATCAAAGCCATCGCGACACGGATCTGTTCGGCCTGCTCTACGGTTTCAGCTTTCGCCCCGGTGAACCCGGTCGGGAAATCAACTCGGCCGAGGCCTTGCACTATCTGCGACAACCAGAGAGCGACGAGCAATTTCTCTGGCTACATCTGAACCTCGCACATGCCGCGTGCGAACGCTGGATGAAAAGTCATCTGGAATTGCCCGAGGAGTTTTTCGAGGCACTGCACGAAGGCTCGCGTTCGACGCGCATCGAGCATGTCGATTCGGCGCTGCTGGCGGTGGTCAACGACGTGGTGTTCAACCTCAGCAACATGGTCTCGTCGGATGTTTCGACGCTGTGGGTGTGCGCCCGCAGTCGGCTGATCATCAGTGCCCGTCTGCAACCCCTGCACTCGGTGGACAAATTGCGCTCCTCGGTGAAGGCCCGGGAATGCTTTCGCTCCCCGCTGGAGCTGCTGGTGCATTTGCTGCGCGACCAGGGTGAAGTGCTGACCCAGATCGTGCGCAAGACCAGCCAGAGCGTGGACCTGATCGAAGACCAACTGCTGTCCTCGCGGCTGTCGACCAACCGCGCCGAACTGGGCGCCAATCGCCGGGTGCTGGTGCGTTTGCAACGGTTGCTGGCACTGGAGCCCGGCTCATTGCTGCGCCTGCTCAACCGGCCGCCACAATGGCTGCAAAAGGAAGACGTCAAGGAGCTGCGCAAATCCACCGAAGAGTTTGCGCTGATCATCAACGACCTCACGGCACTGGGTGAGCGTATCAAGCTGTTGCAGGAAGAGATCGCCGCCAACATCAACGAACAGACCAACCGCACGCTGTTCACCCTGACGGTGGTGACGGTGCTGGCGCTGCCGATCAACATCATTGCCGGCTTCTTCGGCATGAACGTCGGCGGCATTCCGCTGGCCGGTGATCCGGAGGGTTTCTGGATCCTGGTCGCGCTGGTCGCGACCTTTACCGTGATTGCCGGGCGTTGGGCGTTTCGCAAGCAGCGGGATTACTGAACTCACATGAAACCCTGTGGGAGCGGGCTTGCTCGCGAAGGCGTCAGGCCAGTCAATATCAATGTTGAATGACACACCGTCTTCGCGAGCAAGCCCGCTCCCACAAGGTTCAAGGTTCACCTCCACAGACCGATGACTTCAGATCAGCGGCCCTGCAAAAAACCCAAACACTGACCCAGAGCACTCTCCCTGTAACAATTGGCAACGATTATCACTGATACACCTCCCTCCTCAGGAATGTCCGTGATGGCTACGCCCTCCTTCACCGCCGCCCCGGCACCGGCCAGTAGCGCCAAACCGCAATTCGACAAGAAACCCGGCCTGATCACCATCGTGGTGTTTGTTGCAGTGCTGGCCATCGGCTTGTTGTTTACCGCCTACAGCCTGATGCACGACATGAACGAACTCGGCACGGTGGTCACCACCTGGACGCCATTCCTGTTGCTGGGCGTGGCGCTTTTGATTGCCCTGGGCTTCGAGTTCGTCAACGGCTTCCATGACACCGCCAACGCGGTGGCCACGGTGATTTACACCCACTCGCTGCCGCCGAATGTTGCGGTGGTCTGGTCGGGCTTTTTCAACTTCCTCGGGGTGCTGCTGTCCAGCGGCGCGGTGGCGTTCGGCATCATCGCCCTGCTGCCGGTGGAGCTGATCCTGCAAGTCGGCTCGTCCGCCGGTTTTGCGATGATCTTCGCCCTGCTGATCGCCGCGATCCTGTGGAACCTCGGCACCTGGTGGCTGGGCCTGCCGGCCTCGTCATCGCACACCCTGATCGGCTCGATCATCGGCGTCGGCGTGGCCAACGCCCTGATGCACGGCCGCGACGGCACCAGCGGCGTGGACTGGGCGCAAGCCACCAAGATCGGCTACGCACTGCTGCTCTCGCCCCTGGTCGGCTTTGGCTGTGCCGCGCTGCTGTTGCTGGCCCTGCGCGCGTTCGTCAAGAATCGTGCGCTGTACAAGGAGCCCAAGGGCGAGACCCCGCCGCCATGGTGGATTCGCGGCCTGCTGATCCTGACTTGCACCGGTGTGTCGTTTGCCCACGGTTCGAACGACGGCCAGAAAGGCATGGGCCTGATCATGCTGATTCTGGTGGGTACCCTGCCAATGGCGTACGCATTGAACCGCACCATGCCGGCCGATCAGGCCTTGCAGTTCGCGGCGGTGGCCGAAGTCACCCAGCAAGCGTTGGTCAAGGCCGCGCCGCTGCCAGCGCCAGCCGACCCGCGCCCGGTGCTGTCCGAATACGTGCGCAGCAAGGAAGCGACTCCGCAACTGGTGCCGGCGCTGGCCGCACTGACCGGCAGCATCGGCGCCGAGGTCAAGGGTTACGGTTCGCTGTCGAAAGTCCCGGCCGAGGCCGTGGGCAACGTGCGTAACGACATGTACCTGACCAGCGAAACCATTCGCCTGATGGACAAGAACAAGGTCGGCAACTTCGATGCCGACACCAGCGGCAAGCTGCAACTGTTCAAGCAACAGATCGACAACTCCACGCGCTTCATTCCACTGTGGGTGAAGATCGCCGTGGCCATCGCCCTGGGCCTTGGCACCATGGTCGGCTGGAAGCGCATCGTGGTGACCGTCGGCGAGAAAATCGGCAAGACCCACCTCACCTACGCCCAGGGCGCCTCGGCAGAAACCGTGGCGATGCTGACCATCGGCGCCGCCGACATGTTCGGCCTGCCAGTGTCGACCACCCACGTGCTGTCTTCGGGCGTGGCCGGGACCATGGTCGCCAACGGTGGCGGCCTGCAGATGAAGACCATCCGCAACCTGTTGATGGCCTGGGTATTGACCTTGCCGGCGGCGATCCTGCTGTCGGGCAGTTTGTACTGGTTGTTCACGCAGTTGTTCTAAATGTGGGAGCGGGCTTGCTCGCGAAAGCGCTTTATCATTCAGCATTGATGTTGACTGACACTCCGTCTTCGCGAGCAAGCCCGCTCCCACATAAAGCCTGGCCTCAGACTTCTGAACGAATCACCTCCCCCAACCAATCCATGAACACCCTCACCCGCAACGGCAAATGCCGTTGCCGGGCATAGAGCAGCGACGCCTCCATGGACGGCGCGTTGAACGCCGGCAACACCTCGACCAATTCACCGCTTTGCAGGTATTGCTGCATACCCATCCTCGGCGCCTGGATCAGGCCGAAACCACCCAGGCAGGCGGCCTCGTAGGCATCGGTGCTGTTGACCGTGACACTGCCGGCCATCGGCAGTCGCTGCACCTGCCCCTTGTCGACATACACAAACCCTTCCGAACGCCCGCCCAGCACGCCGACGTAGTGCACCAGTCGATGCTGTGCCAGATCGTCCAGCCGCTCCGGCACGCCGTATCGCTGCAAATACGCCGGGCTGGCACAGTTGACCATGGTGAAGTCACACAGGTGTCGCGCCACCACCGATTGATCGGGTTGGGCGCCGATGCGCAGCACGCAATCAAAGCCTTCGGCGAGTAGATCGACCCGGCGGTCGGTGCTGCTGATTTCCAGTTCAAGCAAGGGGTGTTGCGTCATGAACTGCGGCAAACGTGGCATCACCACGCGACGAGCAAGAATGTTCGGCAGGTCGATGCGAATCCGCCCGACCAGCGACGCCTCGTCCTGGCGAAACAATCCCTCGATTTCGTCCATGTGCGACAGCAGGTCCTTGCTGCGCTCGTACAACACCAGGCCATCCTGGGTCGCCTGTACTTTGCGCGTGGTGCGTTGCAATAGCCGGGTGCCGAGCAATGCCTCCAGAGCCTGCACATGCTCGGAGACCGTTGAACGAGGCAGGCCCAGGCTCTCTCCGGCCAGGGTGAAACTGGACATCTCGCTGACTCGGACAAAGGTGCGCAACAGTTCCAGTTTGTTCATCAGCTTGCTCTTTATTGTTCGGTTTATCCGACCAGTGATTCCGATTTCACTCTGTTTATCACCACCAAGCGGATAAATAAACTTCCTCACATCAACCGCCCACTGCACCTGAGGAAGTCCCATGAACCGTAAAATCGCACTGATCACCGGCGCCAGCCGCGGCCTCGGCAAAAACGCAGCCCTGCATCTGGTCGCCCAAGGCATCGACATCATCGGCACCTACAACAGCCGCGCCGATGAGGCGCAGGCACTGGTGGCCGAGATCGAAAGCCTGGGCGGTCGCGCCGTCATGCTGCAACTGGACGTTGCCCGGAGTGACAGCTTCAGCGCCTTCGCCAGCGAAGTGACAAAGATCTTGCAGAGCCACTTCCAGCGCGAGCGCTTCGATTTTCTGGTCAACAACGCCGGGATCGGCCTGCACGCCAACTTCGTCGACACCACCGTCGAACAGTTTGACCTGTTGGTGAACATCCAATTGAAGGGACCGTTCTTCCTCACGCAGGCGCTGCTGCCATTGCTTAATGACGGCGGGCGCATCGTCAACATTTCCAGCGGCCTGGCCCGCTTCAGCCTGCCGGGTCACAGCGCCTACGCGGCGATGAAAGGTGCGATGGAAGTGCTGACCCGCTACCAGGCCAAGGAACTCGGCGCGCGCAACATCACAGTGAACATCCTGGCACCGGGCGCGATCGAAACCGATTTCGGCGGCGGCGCCGTGCGCGACAACCCCGACCTGAACACGCTGGTGGCGAACAACACCGCCTTGGGTCGCGCCGGATTGCCGGATGACATCGGCGCCGCGATTGCACTGCTGCTGGCGCCGGGCAGCCAGTGGATCACTGGCCAGCGCATCGAGGCTTCGGGGGGGATGTTTCTGTAAGGCTTAATGCTGAACAACTGGCAGGACACAATACTTGTGGCGAGGGGGCTTGCCCCCGTTGGAGTGCGAAGCGCTCCCCAGCTTTGCGGCTGCTTCGCAGCCGAACGGGGGCAAGCCCCCTCGCCACAAAAACACGACTCAGCAAACCTGGCGCACGACCATCCGCTCGCGAACCACGTCATACACCCAGTGGTAGATGTAGGTGTACGGCAGGAAGAACAGCAACACACCGATATCCAGAAGGAACGCCTGCCACAGGCTGACATTCAGCCACCAGGCGATCAGTGGCACGCCAAGAGCGACCAGTCCGCCTTCGAACAACAGCGCATGCACCACCCGGACCCAGGCGTTGTGTGCGATGGCGAGGCGCTTGAGCGCCCGGTCGAACAGACCGTTGAAGACCACGTTCCAGGCCAGGGCCAGGCCGGCGATGAGGACGGTGACCATGCCCATTTCCAGCATCGGTTTCTTCATGATCCAGGCCAGCAACGGGGTACAGATCAGGATGGCCAGCAGTTCGAAACCGATGGCTTGGAAAATACGTTCAGTAATGGATTTGTTGGCGCTCATGGCCGAACTCCCTTGAGTGACTGTGTGGTTGCCATGATCCTTCATCACACCGATACTTCATAACCAATAACCATCGATCAAGGCGATAGTTCATGGCTTCTCACGAAGTGTTGCTGGCGTTTGTCGAAGCGGCAACCCAAGGCTCGTTTTCCGCCGCGGCGCGCAAGCTGGGCCGCAGCCAGTCGACCATCAGCGCGGCGGTGGCCAGCCTGGAAATCGATCTCAACCTGACCCTATTCGACCGCAGCAGCCGCAAGCCCGGGCTGACCCCGGCCGGGCGCGTCATGCTGCAACGGGCCGAAGAAATCCTGGCCGCCACCAGTCGCCTGGAGATGACCGCCAGCCAACTGTCCCAAGGGGTGGAAGCGAAGCTGACGGTGGCGCTGTCCGATACCTATCAGTCGGACCGCTTCGAAGCCGCCCTCGGTGCCTTCGAGCAACGTTATCCCGACCTGGAACTCGAATGCCTGATCGCCGAATGCGATGACCTGGTGTCCCTGGTGCAAAGCGGCCGGGCGCAGATTGCCTTCGCCGAAATGCAGGACAGTTACCCACCGGACCTGGTCAGTTCGACAGTGGACGAGCGCACCGAAATTGCCTTGTTCGTGTCCCCGGCACATCCGTTGGCGACGCTGGACTACGTCGATCAGGACGTGCTGCAACAGCACCGCGAACTGCGCCTGGCCACCATCATCAATCCCTATGAAAGTCGCGCGAAAGGCCGCGTCTGGTCGGCGCCGAGTTATCTGATGCTGCTGGAAATGGCCCAGGGCGGATTCGGCTGGGCGCCGTTGCCGCGCTGGCTGGTCGAACGGTTTGGGCCTGGCACGTTGCAGGAGCTGGTGGTGCGTGGCTGGCCGAAAACGGTGTCGGTGGATGCGTTGTGGTCGCGGCTCAATCCGCCGGGGCCGGCGGGGAGTTGGTTGCTGGGCAAGATGCTGGAATAGCGGCGCGGCCATTCGCGAGCAAGCCCGCTCCCACAGGTTCAATGTGATCCCTGTGGGAGCGGGCTTGCTCGCGAAGAGGCCAGTGAAATCACATCAATCCAGTGCCTTGAGTCGCTCCTCGATAAAGCGCCGCTCCGGCTCTTGCCGGGTCAGCTCCAGTGCCCGCTCCCACGCCGTCCGCGCCTCTTGCTTGCGGCCCAGTTGTCGACAAAACTCCGCCCGCGCCGAATACGCCAGGTGGTAGTCGAGCAGTTCTCCCCGCTGCAGAATGGCATCGACCAATGTCAGGCCCGCCAGTGGACCATCGCGTTGCGAAATCGCCGCCGCGCGGTTCAACTCGATCACTGGCGACGGCACCGCCCGCAGCAGCACGTCATACAGACCGACAATCTGCGGCCAATCGGTTTCCCCCGTCGTCGGGGCTTCGGCGTGCACCGCCGCGATGGCCGCTTGCAGGCAATAGGGTCCGAAGCGCCCCATGGTCAGCGCCTGTTCGATCAGCGCGCAGCCTTCAGTGATCAACCCGGCGTCCCACAGCGAGCGGTCCTGTTCGTCCAGCACAATCAGCTCGCCACTCGCCGAGGTCCTGGCCGGGCGTCGTGACTCGTGCAGCAGCATCAACGCCAGCAAACCCTTCACCTCTGGCTCCGGCAGCAGTTCCACCAGCAACCGGCCGAGACGGATCGCTTCGCGGGTCAAATCCTCGCGGATCAGTTCGGCGCCGATGGACGCCGAATACCCCTCGTTGAACACCAGGTAAATCACCCGCAATACGCTGTCCAGACGCTCGGGCAACTCTGCCAGCGTCGGTACTTGATAGGGGATTTTCGCGTCGCGGATCTTCGCCTTGGCGCGCACGATACGCTGGGCGATGGTGGCCGGGGCCGAGAGGAAGGCCCGGGCGATTTCTTCCGTGGTCAGGTCGCAGACTTCGCGCAGCGTCAGCGGCACTTGCGCGTCCGCCGCCAGGGCCGGGTGGCAGCAAGTGAAGATCAGCCGCAGGCGATCGTCTTCCACGTCTTCATCACTCCAGTCTGCCTGTTCCAGTTCCTCCAGTTGCGCGATCAGCAAGGGCTGCGACGCAGCAAAACGTGCGCGCCGACGCAAGGCATCGATGGCCTTGAAACGCCCGGTGGACACCAGCCAGGCCCGAGGATTGCCGGGCACGCCGTCACGCTGCCAGCGTTCGACCGCGACGAAAAACGCCTCGTGCAAGGCCTCTTCGGCGAGGTCGAAATCCCCCAGCAAGCGAATCAGGGTCGCGAGAATCCGCCGCGAGTCTTCGCGATAGACCCGCTCGACCTGCGCCTGAACCGGCAGCCCCGGCATCTTAAGGATTCAACTGCCGAACGGGGCGCACTTCGACACTGCCGACCCGGGCCGCCGGAATGTTCCCGGCGACCTGGATGGCTTCGTTGAGGTCCTTGGCATCGATCAAATAAAAACCGGCCAACTGCTCCTTGGTTTCGGCGAATGGCCCGTCAGTGATCGACATCTTGCCGTTGCGCATGCGTACCGTGGTAGCGGTCTGCACCGACTCCAGCGCCTCGGCGGCGACCATCCGGCCACTGCCCTGGATCGACTCGGCATAGGCCATGCACTCTTCGTCCTTCGGGCTTTCCGGCAGCGAATGCAGCAGGTGCTCATCGCTGTAGACCAAGCATAAATACTTCATGAACGTCTCCTGACTCGAACGGATCAACTATGGCCGTGGAATGATCATTTGGCGCGGCGCCCCGACAAATAACATCGATCAGGGCTTCAGATCGAACAGGACGGTGCCACTCATCATGTCAAACGGCGCCGACCAGTGCTCATGGACGATCCGCCACAACCCGTCTTCCTGGCGATAGCATGCGCTGCCGCGCATCCAGCAGGCCTGGGTCTCGCCCTTGTCGTTGGTGCCGCCGCAATGGGCCAGCCAGTGGGCGAAGGCGATCTCCTGGGAGGCCTCGATGCGGATGTCATGGAAGTCGAAAATGTGCGGGCCGGGACACATTTTCATGCAATCTTCCCAATGCGCGCGGTACGCCTCCTTGCCCTTGAATTGCAAGGCCTTGACCGCGTCGAAGGAGACGATGTCGTCGGCATACAGGGTCATGATTTTATCCACGTCCTTGGCCATCATGGCCTGACGGTAGGTTTCGATCAGTTTCTGGATCTGGGTGTGCGAGTTCATGGTGGTTCTCCGTGGTTTTTATTGGAAGACACCCTTAGTCGTCTGGCGATCCGGCGAATCGACAGGTGAAATAAAAATAATCCAAACAGGCAAACTCGCTAGAATCCGAGGCTCATTTGTGATGGAAAAAGGACACTCCCGTGACAGCCCGACTCGTGCCTTATGAAAGCCTGAATGCGCTGCAGCGCCAGCAGGTCGAGGCCATTGAAGTACATCCGGAACAGGTCAGGTTCTCCGGCGACATTCACGGTGCATTGCATTCTCTGCTGTCCAAGCCAGGCCCGGGGGTCAAAGGATTTGCCCTGTTGGTCGAGGACACTCCCGTGGCGTTCCTGCTGCTCAAGCGCCCGCCCGTTCTGCCCGCCTGGGCCGATGAACACAGCGCAACGCTGCATGCGCTGCAAGTCGATCAACGGTCCCAGGGCAAAGGTTACGGCAAGGCGTGCCTGCAAGCGCTGCCCGAGGCGGCGCGTTTGGCCTGGCCGGAGATCAAGGGGCTGGAGTTGTCGGTGGATGCGGACAACGAGGCTGCCATCACCCTGTACGCCAGGTTTGGCTTTGTCGACAGCGGCGAAGCGTACAAGGGCCGGATCGGCTATGAGCGGCGGATGGGATTGTTTTTCTAAATCGTCGAAGGAACAACAATGATTAATCAATCGAAGCACGGAAAGCCATTTACGACCTCCCCCACAAACGAGCACTGTGCAAACAGATCAGCTTTCTCAACTAGGACTATCAGGCGATGGTCCGCGCCTCGCTGCTGGTGATCAGTTCGGTGGGCGTCGACAGTCTCAACAGCTCGCCAAGCGGCAATAACCCAGGATTTGAACGAATAACGAATAATGCACGAACGCTTCCTCGCCTTACCGGATCGAGCGTACGGTGATGCTGATGACGGTGGAGACGGCGTATCACAAACATTTTAATGATTGGAAGTTCGATGCCGAGACTTACAACCGCGAAACACCGAGGCTGGTGAGGAACAGTCTTTACTGACACAACAGCTCCACGCTACTCCTACAAAGCCTTGCGAATTATTCTGTAGGAGAATTCCCCATCCAAAAAAAGACAATTCCTTCTCTAAAAAGTCGTCCTCCTGTCAAAGCCTGTAAGGCACTTCTGATTTTACCCTTAAGTATTGACGAGCATTTCTGATCAAAACTATGGTTTAGACACGACCGCTGCCACCACAAAAACAACTCACTCACTAAACCCCAACAAAAAACACTATTCAAAGTTAAGGATTATAGACGCTGCTAACCATAGCATTCCAAGCACTCGACATTATTCAAGGAGCGACACCCAATGACCGTCCTGATAAAAACCTCGCAAGCAAAAATATCTGACACCGAAATAACAATACTAGATGGGAAAATTTCGATTCCGAAAGACTACCTCCGCCAAAAGGCATTTTTAGACGACACGAGTGCACTCATCGTTTCCGGTTCTTTAATTGAAGGAATTGGCAGCATACATTCCGACATCGACTGTATCATTCTTTGCGATCAACGTCCCAAAGCACATAGCATTAAAGGAATTGAACACGCCTTTGTGACCGACATAAATTATCGGCACATAACTCAAGAGGAGGAAGTACACAATACAACCGACTTCTACGGCGAAACCAGCATTCACATTGACGCTGACTACATAACATTTTCAGAGATAGAAGGGATATTTGAAAAAATAGAAATTGCATTTGAAGAAATATCTTCTGACCAGCGTTTTCTCTACGCCCCAATTTTGACCAACACAGAAAACAATGTTATCCACAGATCAATTATTGGGCACGCACTGAAAAACGAAGAAAGATTTAACGATTTAAAATCAAGAATACCTCTGGAAAAACATATCTACGTAGCTCACCGCGAAAAGCTTCCTGTTTTTTACGCATTTCAGGATGTTCAAGGTTGCTGGCAATCAGGAAACCTCTGGATGGGGTGTGAGATCGTCCGTGACATGATGTTAAAAACAACAATGAGTTTCACCTACCTTACTGGTACGACAAACAAGCATTACAAGTGGGTTTATTCAAACATGTATCGTGTCGAAGGCTTTGATGAAATAAAAAATAGATTCTTTGTTTTAGCCAGACAGGGCGCAACTACAGAAACAGAATGTAGATCATACATTGAAGAAACACTCAAATATATTGACTTGGTATTTCTGGCAATTGAATCTCTTCTAAAAAAGTCAAAAAATTATCCACCGTCAGAAAAATCGCTCATTGCACTTAATAATGAATTTAACGAACGAAAGCAAACCAAACACAAAGCTTCGATGTGCGAGTACCACTTCAGAAAAAAATATTTCGCTGCAACAGGAACACCTCCCTTAGTAAGCCTACTAAAAGAGTGGGATTAATTTAATCAACCTTCAAAGTTAACCTATTTTTGGTATTTTTATCGGCGGTCTATGTATGGAAGTTTTCCGAATAGCCATTCCGCTCATTATTTCCAGACTAGGTGATTTGACAGCCTCATTAATCTACTTCTCTTTTGTTGGCCACTTTATAGTAAATTCACTTAGCTCCGCATCGTTTGCTCTGGCATCAATTTCGTTCCTAACAGTCGTTGGTTTCGGTTTCTTTTCAACAACACTACTGAAATTGGCAGGGTCATGCGATTTAAACACAAGCAAAATAGAGTCAGAAATAGTTATCTCGATAAGACTTGCCATCTTATTTGGGACCCTTATCATAGGTGCAATACTTTTTTTAGCCACAATCACACTCGACTCAGTCGTAGACCCAAGTCAAACAGAGGAACTCAAAGCACTACTAACGCTTTCACTCTCAATGCCTGCCGTATATCTGCAGATAACAATTTTCAATTTTTTCAACGGAATCAATAAACCGCAATACGAGGTTATATTTACATGGACATTCAACCTCTCCCTCTTTTTAGCCTGCACCATCCTAATCGCTACAGAGTTAGAAATAAATTTATCCAAATTCACCCTAATATACTCTTGCTTACGATGCGTTTTTTCTGCTCTAGCGTTATTATTTTTCAATCTAAAAATACAGCAATATATTGATAACTTTCTACACATCAGATACATCCCCAAAAAAGAATATTTTAATTACTCGATTCGAGGCATCCCTATCGCATTGTGTCTTGGCGGTGAAAGCTTTCTCTTCTTTATACTTTCTATAATCTCAAAAAACTTAAGCGATAGCAGTTTATCCGCATACCAGGCATCTCTCCACTTCATTAGCGTCATATATATGATTTCTATTGGAGTGGGAAACGCAACGGGGATAGTCACAGCACGCTATTACGCCACACTAGATATAAAATCGGTCATAAAAACCTATACTCAAGGAATAACTCTTGGACTAGCAATATTAACACCAATTTTATTTGGCTGTTATTTCCTAAAGGAAAATATATCAATAATCTATACATCAGACGCGCCTACCAGGAGATTAATTGAAAACAATATTCACATATCGATTCCTTTCTTAGTATTTGAATTTGTTTATGTTGTAACCCGGATGACATTGAGGAGCATGGAAGACATCTGGGTTCCCACGCTGCTTACCATACTGACACTAAATATTCTCGGCATAGCTTTTTCAGTCTCCCTGCTAATACTTTACGATTACACAGTCCATTCCATATTTTTAGCTTTAGTGCTTTGTTCCCTCACCCTAATGTTGTTTCTTTTTTGGCGACTGAAATCAATATCAAAAAAACGAATCGCAGCAACAGACCTACAAAATAAACTTAAACCATTAAGAACAAAACACGAACAGAGAAACAAGTTAAACCCATAACACTTCCATTTCGTGAGAGTCAAACCATGAAGCATGCCCCCCACTTAACTTTTTCTGAAAATTCAAACTCGACGCTTGTAACCATCATTAGTGAGCATCACGCTTGGCGAACGCTGAGCGGCGTGCAAACAAATGACTATTACGCTTATCGCAATGCACTGCTAAATGGCTGCCATCTTCAAAAAGCCTCTTTCGAACTTCGTCACCCAGAAGTAATGATTTACGACTTGAGCAACATAGAACCAGATTTCGACTATTTGTCCGATGACGAAATAGTGAATACATGGAAGTACTTAAACCTAAGAACGAGTCAATTAAACTCAATTGAGCTCCGAAAAATAAAAGGAGATGGTCTATCGCCGGAAATAGCTATTTCTGGACCGTCCAAACCTTTATTGCTTGACTACAAAAAATCTCTAATTAGAGAAGCACTCTCTAACTCCTCTCATAACAAACAATTCTCATCGATTAAGCCAACGGTTCGAGGCATCGCAAAGAACAGGTTACTGATAGCCACAAATGACGAAACGATGGACTTTCACAACCGATTCTGTGCGTTCTACAGCGAATATATCTCTCACGAACATTGGGACAGCAGCCTACCGCTAAATACAAGATACATTTATGAGGATCATGCCATTTGGCACAAAATTAAAACGATAGCAAAAAACAAATTATTTTTACTATCGGCTGGTCTACCACTCGCACTTGGTTATCTAGCAACGACCGGAGATCGAAACATCTTCTTTTCAGAAGTCCATCGGCAAAACGATCCAAGCCTGCTAACTAGAGACAACGATTTCCTTGACATTTTTCCTCATATTTTATCGTCTAACGAGTCATGGCTAATAATAGACAAAGCTTATACTGGGGGAAGTCTAAGAGCAGCAGCCAATATGATCAGAAAAAAACTAGGCTATGAACTCGAGGTCAAAACGTTAGCACTATTTCCAAAAACCTTCAGCGCCTTCATGAGCGCAGACTATGCCATTTATGCAGGAAAGCTCTTTGAGGTCAGATCGTATGCCTCACGATTGGATAGAGAGAACTGGCATACACAATTGATAACTGAGCACTCAATATGAGAGCACTATTCAAGCGCGAATATGTAGCCGAACTGGAAGGATGCCTTTATGAAGCCAGAAAACAATTACGCCGTTATTGGGCGGCAACGTTGGCCTGTCTTCCAAGCCTCAACATTGAGAATAAGATCTGGGACAACGCCCAAACTAAATTCGATATAGATTGCCAAAATATATTATTCAAATGTCTTTCAAGTATCAGCATCCGAATCACAATCTATTCCGAGGAAAGTACTTTACCTATAAATTTTGGGAGCCACGGAGACTTCTACTTATTGATAGACCCTTTAGATGGGACACACAACGCAGTTCTAGGCTTTCCCGGCTATACATCTAGCGTGGCGCTTTATCATGATGGAAATTATGTCTTCGGCTGGGTTTACGACATATCGAGAGATTTAGTTTACACCGCTGCATACGGCGAGGGAGCCTATCTTCAGTCTCCAATAACTGTAAAACGGCTTCAGACTCGAAAACCCAACTCAATAGAAGACATGCGAATTTCATTTCACCGCCCCAAAAATAATAGGGACATAAATAAAATTCAAAACCTTATATGGTCGGCAGCTAAAGTTCGCGTTTATTCATGTTCTTCTCTGGAGATATGCCTGATTGCCGCCGGCGTTCTTGATGCATTCATAGACATAGGTCCGCCTGGACATGAGCGGAGTTGCGATATTGCCGCTGCAGAGTTAATACTCAGAGAGGCAGGTGGAGCACTATTCGATGATAAAGGTCACCCCAGATTCTGCCTACCACCAACGACTGCCTCCCTATCAGATAACGCAACATTGATTGCCTTATCCTCAGAAGAACTGATACGAATAATTTTATAGCGCAATTCAAATGGAGACGAATCATGCTGCAAGAAACAGTAAAGCTGAAACTTGAGTTACTATCCAACGGCGTTAGTTTTTCCCAGGAGTTCCTAGAGTACTTTCAGTCCCAAACAAATCACATTGAAAAAAGGCGAGCATATGGAACGGGTGATAGCGTCATACTTAGTTCTGACACCCGGACGCCGCAGGAAATCATTCTCGACGGTCAGATTATAGCTGCCGCCAACCACAATCCGAACTCAAACTACAGAATAACTTTAGAGCAAGAAACGCCATCACTAAGATACGGCAACAAAGTTATAAAAATTACCTTTCCGACGAGACCACGATCCTACGGAAAACGTTTGAGCAATGGCGAGCTTCTCGAAAGGAACTTAACTGTATACGGAGATTCGACCCTCGGAATTTTCTCACCTGGCCATTGCTATTACTTCAATGATGGTCATGAATGTAAATTTTGCTCTCTGGGCCCAGCAAGAGAAAGCCTATCCGATCACAAGATGCGTATTAAAGGCGATGTAGCGGGGGAAGCAGTAGCAACAGCCATCGAAGATGAGAGCAACCGGTACAAGAGAGTTCTATTGAACGGCGGCACAATCCCGAATTATGACAAAGGATATGCAATGCATATAGATTTACTTGAACGAGTAAAACAAAAAAATCTACAAAACGGCTTGGACTATCATCTAATTTCTATGCCTCCTAAGGACTTCCGACTTTTTGAACGATTCAAAGCAGTTGGCAACAACATGTCAATGAGCCTGGAGGTATTCAATTCAGACTTATTCTCCGAAGTTTGCCCAGGTAAATCTCGTGATTTCACTCGGGAGCGATTTCTTGCCGCTTTTGAAGCGGCTGTAGACGTTTTAGGTCACGGCAATGTATACGCTGGATTTGTAGCAGGCATGGAGCCATTAGAGTCAATCATTGAAGGTATCGAGTACTTTGGAGAGATGGGAGTTGTTCCTGCAGTTGCGGTGTTCCACCCTGACGCCGGTTCACAATATTCTACAAGAGAGCGACCATCTGTGAACTTCCTGAATACACTCGGTAAAAAGATGTCAGAGATATATCGCAGAGAAGGATTTCGCCCGTTAATAGAAGGAAGTGGTAGAAATTCTCTTGACACCGAGGCTTACTTGGGAGGTTTCGAATGAAATACACATCTGAGAAGGCAGTATTCATCGCATTTGAAGGCACGGATGGTGCAGGGAAATCAACTGTTGCAAGGGCCACATATGACAATATTCTTGAGTCCCACGCTGCGCTGCATTATATAGACAAGAACCGTCCACCGGTATCATCAGGCTATTCAGAGTTTCATATGTCCCGCCTTCGTGAGGTTCTTTGGGATTATCCCGACCAAGCCCCACTTGAGCAATTAGGTGATAGACATTGGTTGACCCTGATCACTGCTTGGTTTCAGGCCACGGACTATGCCGCCGTAAGACCACTAGTTGATTCTGGCATGAGTTGCATCGCCGATGGTTGGTACTATAAGTACCTAGCTCGCTTCCTGCTTAAAGACGAAGACTTGGCTGAAGAAGCCTTAGCAGTATTCTCGACAATTAGAAAACCTGATTTCGTAATTTTTTTAGATGTCGATCCAGTTCTTGCGGCGCAGAGAAAGGAATCATTCCGCCTGAGCGAGAGTGGAGCCTATGATGGAGGCAATGAAGATCGCATCAAGAGTTTCATTGAGTATCAAAATCGAGTCCGATCCAGTTATGAGAGATGCGGTTTAGAAAGCTGGGTTCGGATCGATACAACTGACCTAAGTGAGGAGGCCGTACTTGATAAAGCGATAAGCGCCGTACGGAGCATACTCAACGGAATATAGTCTTCACAAAACACCCGCCCAGCCTTGGTGCATTCCATCAGTGTTTTAATGACGGCCCGTTCGATGCAGAGACATACAACCGCAGGCTCCCGTCCGGGAAAGTCTTTACTACCCCTGAAACTAAGGGCCACCACTAACTCCTGCTCGCGAAAGCGGCGTGTCAGTCAATAGAGATGTCGAATGTACCGGCCTCTTCGCGAGTAAGCCCGCTCCCACAGGGGATTTGCGGTGTGCTTAGAGCTTGAGCACCATCTCATGCCACGCCATGCCGCCATGGTCGGACGCCGACGGTTTGACGTAGGCAAAACCGAACCCGGCATACAACGGAATATGCCGTTCCTTGCACATCAGGTTGATGCTGACCTTGCCCATCGCACGCATGCGCTCGATGAACTCGCCCATCAGGAGCTTGGCCAGGCCCTGCCCCTGATAATCCGGGTGCACCACCACCGACATGATCACCACGTGCGGTCCGGCCGGGTCGTGACCGATCAGCTCCTTGAACGCCTCATCCGACATTTCCACCTGGAACGCCGCACCGGAGTTGATGAACCCGGCGACGGCCCCATCCACTTCAGCGACGATAAAACCCTCGGGCCAGGTGGCGATGCGGGTGGCGATTTTCTCACGGGTCGCGGCTTCATCACCTTCGTAGGCAAGGGTCTCGATGGCAAAGCAGCGGTCCAGATCGGCGGGGATGACGTTGCGGATGACGGTGTTCATGGCAGCTCGGAATCAGCGTGGGAAAGGCCGGGATGATAAATCAGCCGAAGTGGGACATCGAGAGACGAATCGCTGGACCCGCCACTCGACACACATCTCATGCCTTGATCGGAATCCAGATCTCCAACTTGCCGGTGTTGAGCTTGGGGTTGAAGTCTTCGCTGTAGCGTTCCAGCTCCGGCTCATTCAACACCTTATGCCCCGACTGCTCCTGCCAGGTGCCGAAGATGTACTGAAACAGTTGCGGCAAGGTATCCAACGGCCCTTTGTGCTCGAACACCGCGTACAACTGAGGCTGAACCTCAACCCAACGGTATTGTTCCGGCAGGTCGTCGAGTTTGCTGATCTCGACGCCAGCTATGTAATCGAAGCCGCCCTTGCCGTCGAAATTGCAGCAGACACCGTAGGTGACTTCGCCTTTTTGGCCGGGAATGTTACCGATGTGGGGCTCGAACTTTTCCCAGAGTGCGGGAATGCCCTGGGTGGTTTGCTGGGTGAATTGACCGCCCAGCCCTGCAATCAGCAGGAAATGCCCGTGCTCGAAGCGCGGTTGCGTCAGTTCGACGCGTGCTAACTCATCCATGACTCGACTCCTGGCGCGTAAAAATGGGTTCGGCTGGGAGTATAGAAGCCAAACCCGATTCGCCCAATTACAGTGCGTGCAACTGCTCGACGGCCGCGGCACCGAAGAACTCGTTGTAACCCGATAGGATCACGTAGACCGCGAAATAGCAGAAGATCGCCGCCGATGCCATGTAGGAATAGCGCAGCAACTTGTCGCCCAGCAACTTGCCGCCGTGGCTGGCGGCGAAGCACAAGCCTGCCGACCAGAGCAGCCCGGCACACAGGAAACCGCCGAGAAACAGCGCCGAACTGAGCGGGCCACCGCCACCGGAACGGGCGATCAGGGTGCCGCCCACTGCAGCGAACCAGAGAATGGCGCTGGGCGAAGACATGGCGAGAAAGATCCCGCGGAAAAATTCCTTGCGGTGGGAGTTGTTCCCGACCTCTGCCGTCTCGGCCAGCAGCGCCTCGTGGTGAATCGCCGAATAGACCATCTTCGCCGCGAAGTACACCAGCAACGCCGAGCCACCGATCCACAACACCCAGCGCACGGTTTCGTATTGCAGCAACACGGTGATGCCGGCCAGCGCCAGCACCGCGTAGATCAGGTCGCCGACGCAGGTACCCAGGCCCAGCGCAAAGCCTTGAAAGTAGCCGCGCTGCATCGCAAGGGTGATCATCGCGATGTTCGCCACGCCAATGTCCAGGCACAGCGAAAGGCTCAGCAGGAAGCCACTGGTAAATTCCATCGACCCAATTCCTTCGGAAAAATTTGTTCACATTGAGGCTGGACAGTCTGCCACAGCTGCCCGTACATTCCGCCACAGGTCACCGCTGACCTGCGTCGCTCGGACGGTTCCGGGCGCTTACGTTATCCGAGGCAACAATGGCCGAACAAGGTTCGCCGCGCCGCTTTGCGCGCATAGATCGACTCCCCCCTTACGTTTTCAACATCACTGCCGAGCTGAAGATGGCCGCCCGTCGTCGTGGCGAAGACATCATCGACTTGAGCATGGGCAACCCCGACGGCGCCACGCCGCCGCACATTGTCGAAAAACTCGTACAAGTTGCTCAACGCGAAGACACCCACGGTTACTCGACTTCCAAAGGCATTCCGCGCCTGCGCCGGGCGATTTCCAACTGGTACAAGGAGCGCTACGAGGTCGACATCGACCCGGAAAGCGAAGCCATCGTCACCATCGGCTCCAAGGAAGGCCTGGCACACCTGATGCTGGCCACCCTGGACCAGGGCGACACCGTGCTGGTACCGAACCCGAGCTACCCGATTCATATCTACGGTGCCGTGATTGCCGGCGCCCAGGTGCGTTCGGTGCCGCTGGTGCCGGGCGTGGACTTCTTCGCTGAACTGGAGCGGGCCATTCGTGGTTCGATTCCGAAGCCGAAGATGATGATCCTCGGTTTCCCGTCCAACCCTACCGCCCAGTGCGTGGAGCTGGATTTCTTCGAGCGCGTCATCGCCCTCGCCAAGCAGTACGATGTGCTGGTGGTGCACGACCTGGCTTACGCCGACATCGTCTACGACGGCTGGAAAGCCCCATCGATCATGCAAGTGCCCGGCGCCAAGGACATTGCGGTGGAGTTCTTCACCTTGTCCAAAAGCTACAACATGGCCGGCTGGCGCATCGGCTTCATGGTCGGCAACCCGGAACTGGTCAACGCCCTGGCGCGGATCAAGAGCTACCACGACTACGGCACCTTCACCCCGCTGCAAGTGGCGGCGATTGCCGCGCTGGAAGGCGATCAGCAATGCGTGCGCGACATCGCCGAGCAGTATCGGCAGCGCCGCAACGTGCTGGTCAAGGGCCTGCATGAACTGGGCTGGATGGTGGAAAACCCGAAAGCGTCGATGTACGTCTGGGCGAAAATTCCCGAGGCTTATGCGCACCTGGGTTCGCTGGAGTTCGCCAAGAAGCTGCTGGCTGAAGCCAAGGTGTGCGTTTCGCCGGGCGTCGGCTTTGGCGAATACGGCGACGACCATGTGCGCTTCGCCCTGATCGAAAACCAGGACCGGATTCGCCAGGCCGTGCGCGGGATTCGCGGGATGTTCAGGGCGGATGGACTAGTCAGCAAATCCAACACCTGACACAAAACCTGTGGCAACAACTTCCTGTGGCGAGGGGGCTTGCCCCCGTTCGGCGGCGAAGCCGTCGTAAAACCAGTTAACGCATTCCGCCTGAAAAACCGCAGTGACTGCTTTTGGGATTGCTGCGCAATCCAACGGGGGCAAGCCCCCTCGCCACAATGAACAGGGTTATCCTTGGGGCACAAAAAAACCGCATCGCTGCGGTTTTTTTGTGCCTGTCGAATCGCTTAAACGAACAGCGACAACAACAGAATGAAGCCCAGGCCGACCACGGAGAGGATCGTTTCCATCGCAGTCCAGGTCTTGAAAGTTTCGGCCACGGTCATGTTGAAGTACTGCTTCACCAACCAGAAACCGGCGTCGTTGACGTGGGACAGGATCAACGAACCTGCACCGGTGGCCAGCACCAGCAGCTCACGGTTCACACCTGGAATCATCCCCACCACCGGCACCACGATGCCAGCACCGGTAATGGTCGCCACGGTTGCCGAACCGGTCGCGATACGAATCACCGCCGCCACCAGCCAGGCCAGCAGGATCGGCGAGATCTGTGCGTTGACCGCCATATGGCCGATCACGTCGCCCACGCCGCTGGTCACCAGCATCTGCTTGAAGCCACCACCGGCACCGATGATCAGGATGATCGCGGCGGTCGGCGCCAGGCTCGCATCCAGCCATTTCATCATTTGGCTGGAACCGATGCCCTGCTTGTAGCCGAAGGTATACAGCGACAGCAGCAACGCCAGCAGCAACGCCGAAATCGGGTGACCGATCAGGTCCATGAAGGCGCGGAAGATATTGCCATCCGGCAGCACCACGTCAGCAAAGGTCTTGAGCAGCATCAGGAACACCGGCAGCAGCACGGTCACCAGGGTGATGCCGAAGCTCGGCAGTTCGGCCGAATCGGTTTCGCGCGCCAGTTGATCCACCAGCTCCTGATTCGGATGACCGGGAATGTGCTTGGCAATGAACGTACCGTAGATCGGGCCAGCGATGATGGCGGTTGGCAGCGCAACGATCAGGCCATACAGAATGGTTTTACCGATATCGGCACCGAACACGCCGATAGCCAATAGCGGACCCGGGTGCGGCGGCACCAGGCCGTGCACGGCGGACAGGCCAGCCAGCAACGGGATACCGATCTTGATGATCGACACGCCAGTGCGGCGGGCAACGATGAACACCAGCGGGATCAGCAGCACGAAGCCGATTTCGAAGAACAGCGGAATACCGACCAGGAACGCGGCGAACATCATCGCCCACTGCACCTTGTCCTTGCCGAACGCGCGGATCAACGTCTGCGCAATCTGATCCGCACCGCCCGACTCGGCCATCATTTTGCCGAGCATGGTGCCCAGCGCGAGGATGATGCCGACAAAGCCGAGCACGCCACCGAAGCCGTCCTGGAACGCCTTGATGATGGTGCCGATCGGCATGCCGGAGGTCAGCCCGAGGAAAGCTGCGGCGATGATCAGGGCAAGGAAGGGGTGCAACTTGAACTTGGTGATCAGGAAGATAAGCCCGATCACCGTGACCACTGCATCGAGCAGCAGGAACGTCTCGTGGGACATGCCAAACATTAGGGGTGTCTCCTGGTTGTTGTTGTTATTAAAGCGGGTTGATCAGAAGTCGTGAGGACAGCGCTGTCTTTGCAAACACAGTCATACCGCCTGTTTCAGGCCGTTCGCCTGCCACCAGACATGAGCCTGCGCTGCCAGTTGCTCGACGCTATGGGTCGAAGCGTCCAGCGCCAGGGTCAGCGGCTCGCCCACGGGCGATTCAAGGGTGGCGAACTGGCTGTCGATCAGGGTCGACGGCATGAAATGGCCCGGCCGATGGGAGACGCGGTCCGCGGCCACTTCGGGGGTCAGTTCAAGGAACACGAAGCCCAGGCCCGGCAAGGCACTGCGCAGACGTTCGCGATAGATGTGTTTGAGTGCCGAGCAGGTCAGCACCGGGCGCTGGCCCATGGCGTCGACACGGCGCAGTTCATCGCACAGGCTGTCGAGCCAGCCGGCGCGGTCTTCATCGTTCAGGGGGATCCCCGCGCTCATCTTTTCGATATTGGCGGCAGGGTGGAAAGAGTCGCCTTCAATGGCAGTGGCGCCGCTCAATTGGCACAGGGCCTCGCTGACGCACGTCTTGCCGCAACCGGCAACGCCCATGATGACCAGGGCGGTGATGGGATGATTCATGTAACACCTCAGCGCGCAGACAGCGCTACCTTTGCCAGTTATGACACTAGACCAAAAGCAGAAGTTGCCGACGCCTTTCTTGTCATTTTATGGGTTGCAGCAGGTTAGGTCCCAACGCCAAAAAGCAAGGATCAGGCGAACCCTCGCTCACGCATTTGCAGCTGCATCGAGACAGCGCTACCTTAGTGCCTTGAATTTTGTTTGGCAAGCCATCGATGAACCCAACCAAGAACGATAAAAATACCCGCACCACTGGCCGCCCTACCCTGAACGAAGTAGCCCGACTGGCCGGCGTCAGCCCGATCACCGCTTCCCGCGCCTTGCGTGGCGTCAGCACTGTTGCCACTGAACTGGTGGAAAAGGTGCAGAAAGCGGCGCTGGAACTCAACTATGTGGTCAACCCTGCCGCCCGTGCCCTGGCCTCGGCCCAGAGCCATTCCGTCGTGGTGCTGGTGCCGTCACTGTCCAACCTGCTGTTCATCGACACCCTGGAAGCCATTCATCAGGTTTTGCGGCCCAAGGGCTTCGAAGTGCTGATCGGCAACTTCCACTACTCGCGCGATGAAGAAGAAAACCTGCTGCGTAATTACATGGCCTATCAGCCACGCGGCTTGCTGCTGACGGGTTTCGACCGCACCGAAAGTTCGCGGCGGATGATCGAAGCCAGCAACATTCCTTGCGTGTACATGATGGAGCTGGACAGCGCCGCCGGGCTCAATTGCGTGGGTTTCTCGCAACTGGCCGCCGGCGAAACGGCAGCCGAACACTTGTTGTCTCGCGGCCGCAAACGCCTGGCCTACATCGGCGCGCAACTGGACCAGCGCACCTTGCTGCGCGGCGAAGGCTTCCGCAAAGCCCTGCAAAAAGCCCGTTTGTATGACCCGGCGCTGGAAGTGCTGACGCCCCGCCCGTCATCGGTCGGGCTGGGCGGTGAATTGTTCCTGCAGATGCTCGCCAGTCACCCGGATGTCGATGCGATCTTCTTCGGCAACGACGACCTGGCCCAGGGCGCGCTGCTAGAAGCGCTGCGACACGGGATCAAGATCCCCGAGCAAGTGGCGATCCTCGGCTTCAACGACCTGCCCATGTCCGAACACATGGTCCCGCGCCTGAGCAGCATCAACACCCCACGCGAAGCCATCGGCCGCCGCGCGGCGGAGCAGATGCTGACACTGATGGCCGGCAATACCGTGGCCAGACCGGTGCAGGACATGGGGTTTGAGTTGAAGGTGCGCGAGAGTACGTAGCCGCGACATAGACCACTGTGGCGAGGGGGCTTGCCCCCGTTCGGCTGCGAAGCAGTCGTAATCCAGTTCACGGGGTATACCTGTATGACTGCGGCGTCTGTTTTTTGGGGGTTGCTTCGCAACCCAACGGGGGCAAGCCCCCTCGCCACAGGGAAAGCCTCTCACCCCCGCTCCGTGTTTAATCCTGCGGATCAAGGTTATCCAGCACCCGGTTCACCGCCAGCTCGGCCAGCATGATGATCTGTGCAATCGCCAGTGCCGTATTGCGCTGGCTGCCTTCCAGAAACGTAGCAAAGTCATTGGTCATCACACTCGCCGAGGCCAGTGATTCGCAGGCGTGCGCCAGCAGCGTTTCGTTATTGATGCCAGGTGAGATGGAGAACATTGGGCTGGGATTGCGTGGGGGGTTCGGCGTGGGTTTGAACATGGCAATGCTCCTAGAGTGGTGGAGCTGCCACGATTCGCTGCTAGACGAAAATAAGGTGGCAGCCGTGCGCGGGCTAGCAGACCAGGACTCTAGAACCCGGTAGACCCGAAGGTCTTCCCACGCACAGCCGCCATAACATGAACTGATCACGAATGGTGGACGCTATGCGCCTAAAGTATCCGGGCTGCTAGACCCGATCGCTGAATTTACAGCGACACGGAACGATAGAGTCCGGATACCAGGCGCACAAGTCGGCGGATTCTGGCGTAGTTGTAGGCAAGGGTGCAAGAAATCGTAGCCCGCGGAACGCCCCTGAAGCCGATTGCCTCAGACCATTCCTACACAGCATTTCGAAACATCTTTTACCCTCCGCGACCCGAGCGTCGAGTGCAGAATCCGCAAACTTTTTTCTCGCGGATATTCCTGTGCGCAAAGCGATTTTCCTGACCTTCTTGCTCGGCCAAACGATTCAGGCGCAAGCTTCGCAGCCGAACGACTGGACGCAGTTTCTAAGTGATCCGCGTTTCATGCCGGCAATCAAAAGTTGCCTCGCCTTGCACCCGAAAGCCGAGGGGCCAGCCGTTGTCATGAATGTTTGGCATGCGAACCTGGAAGAAGCCGGGGTCATGACAACCGACCTGAGCGGACGCAGGAACAACTGTTTCGCCCGCAAGGACACGGGGGTTTTAAGCCATTCCCAGACGGTTTTTGATCTGCCCGGCCCACTGTTTGTATCTGTGGATCAAGCCAAGGTTGCCCCCAAAGGCGAGTGTATCGAGCCAACCCCGGTGTACATCGACCAACAGCTTCAGGGCTGGATCCTCAAGCAACCTGCCCTCCATCCATACATTCCCAGTGCCTGTTCGACCCCGATCTGGACCGACCTGGTGCCGGGCAACCAGGTTCGGCCGAGCGCCTGAAGTCCAATCAAGAGCCGAACGCGGCGAGCGGATTTCAACTAACCTTTTAGAGCAACGAATGTCGCCCTCTGGTGGGCACGCTGTTAGATTCCCGTAGCGCACCAATTCGCTAACGGAGTAGCTCAATGGAACACACACTGAAGATCCTGGGTAAAGCCTCGTCGATCAACGTCCGCAAGGTTCTGTGGACGTGCGAGGAACTGGGCCTGTCCTTTGAACGCGAGGACTGGGGCAGTGGCTTTGCCTCGACCCACAGCCCCGAGTTTCTCAGGCTCAACCCCAACGCCCAAGTGCCCGTAATCATCGATGAAGCCGGAGTGTTGTGGGAGTCCAATACCATCTGCCGCTACCTGGTCGGCAAACACCATCACCATCATGCCGATTTGCTGCCAACCGACCCGGCCACCCGCGCCCGGGTGGAGCAGTGGATGGATTGGCAAGCCACCGAGCTCAATCCGTCCTGGAGATACCCGTTCATGGCACTGGTGCGCAAGGACCCGGAGTTCCAGGACGCGCATAGCCTCGAGGTCGGTACCCGTGGCTGGAACCAGAAGATGGGCATTCTCGAACATCAACTCGCAACCACCAAGGCGTATGTCGCCGGGCCACGATTTACCCTGGCCGATGTGGTCATCGGTTTGTCGGTCAATCGCTGGCTGATGACCCCGATCGAGCGTCCGGACTACCCCACCGTCGATGAGTATTTCAAACGCCTGGCGCAGCACCCCGGGTTCCTCAAGCATTGCTGCAACGGCTTGCCTTGAATGGCCGCAGGTTGCCACCCAGCGGCAACCGCTGACCGAAACCTCACTGCGACAATTGACTCAACTATTTGATTTTGTTGATTTTAATCGACGAGGCACGCTATTTGCTCAGACCAGGTATCGCCATTACCCACAAGGTCTCTTCATCATGTTGGTCAGTGCAAAACAATCCTTGGTGACCCCACTCGCCAAGCGTCCCGGTGACGAGCCATCCGCCGATGCCGCCGCCGGTCTTCAGGGCGGCATGCAGGCGGTCATCGCCCAGGCCATGCAAAACAATGTGCAGGCGCAAACCACAGCCACCAAACAGGTGCAGGACTCCGCCACCCAGATCGCCACGCAGCAGGTCGGCGAGGCGAGCAAGATCAGCGACAACGTCGACGAAGCGTTCGCCAAGACCCGCGTGAACCTGCAAGCGACAGACTCCACCAAGCTCAACGAAGGCTCGGCCACCGCCGAGTTCAAGGACTACATGAGCAAAACGCCTGAACAGCGCCTGCGTGACAGTATTCTGAAAGAGATGGGCATTACCGAAGAAGACTTGAAAGCCACGCCGCCGGAGAAACAACAGGCGGTCGCTCAAGAGATTGCCGATCGCATGAAAGACAAAATGCAATTGGCGCAAGCCGATAAAGACAGCAGCAGCGAAAAAGGCAGTCCCCAGGTGGTCGACAAGTTCCTCGCCTCGCTCTAACCATTGCGCAATAAAAAAAGGTCCCTCTACCGGGACCCTTTCTCATTTGCTCATTTCATGTAGGAGCGAGCTTGCTCGCGATGGATACAAGAGCGCTGCGTTTAGCCAGAAAACACGCGTTATCGTTATCGACCATCGCGAGCAAGCTCGCTCCTACAAGTTGCCCTGCTTAGTTCAGTTGCAACGTCGAGTTGAACTGGCTGATCGCATCCACCACGTGGCGCGAGCCCTGCTGGATTTCCAGGATCACCTCCCCTGCCTCGTTCGCCAGTTCCACGCCGAGGCCGGTCCGGCTCAGACTCGATTGCATGCTCGACACCGCACTCAGCGACAAGTCGTGGTTCTTGCGCACCACCTCGACAATTTCCAGCGTCGCCTGACTGGTGCGTGCCGCTAGGCTGCGCACTTCATCGGCCACTACCGCGAATCCGCGCCCGTGCTCGCCAGCGCGGGCCGCCTCGATCGCGGCGTTGAGCGCCAGCAGGTTGGTCTGATCGGCAATGCCACGGATGGTCTGCACGATGGTGCCGATGATGTCGGACTGCTTGCTCACGGCATCGATGCTCAGCGCCGCTTCGTTCAGGTCTTTGGAAATGTCCTGGATGATCTGCACCGTCTGCTGCACCACCTCGGAACCCTTGCGTGCACAGACGTCGTTTTGCACCGAGGTGCTGTGGGCCGATTCAGCGGCGGTTTGCAGGGTGGTCATCTGGTGAGTGATGTCGCTGGCAAACTTGACCACTTTGTACAATCGGCCCTTGGCGTCGAACAACGGGTTGTAGGACGCTTCAAGGAATATGGTCTGTCCCTGTTTGTTTCTGCGCTCGAAACGATGGGAGTGATATTCGCCGCGGTTGAGCGACGCCCAGAAATTCCGGTAATTCTGGGACTCGGCTTCGGCACGGTGGCAGAACAGGCTGTGATGCTGCCCCACCACTTCGTTGAGCGAGTACTGCATGGTTTTCAGGAAGTTTTCGTTGGCGCTGATGACCTTGCCGTCCGGGGTGAATTCAATCACGGCCATGGAGCGGCCGATCGCGGCGAGCCGGCTTTCGTTTTCGTGCTCCTTGTTGACCCGGGCGGTGATGTCGGTGGCGACCTTGATCACGCTTTTAACTTGTCGGTCGGGACCTAGCACCGGCATGTAGCTGGCTTCGAGCCAGATCTCCCGGCCGCTTTTATGCAAGCGCAAAAAGGTCCCGCTCACCGGCTCGCCCCGCGCCAGGTCGCGCCACAACTTGGTGTAGTCATCGCTGCGGTAATACTGCTCTTCACAAAAGACCCGGTGATGCTTGCCGCGCACTTCGTCGGCGCTATAACCCATGGCACTGCAAAAGTTTTCGTTGGCATCGATGACAATGCCGTCCGGGGTGAATTCAATCATCGCCATTGAACGACTGACCGCCGCCAACTTGGCGTTGGCCTCTGTCAGCGCACAGCTGAAGCGTTCGATTTCCAGCAGGTCAGCCTTGTGATGTAGGTTGAACATTGTTGTATCACCTTCAGCGCGGTTTTTTGATTGATGAAAGTTGCAGGTCTTTCACATCCACCACTACGTTCCGTGGAACAGGCACACGCATCCCTCCAAAAAGAAGGACTAGTCAGGTGATAAATGATGATCAATCGGAGGGTCCTTATAGCGACACGCTCATCAAGACATCCTTCTCTTGATAGCCCGCATGCGGGCCAGCCCTAACAGATTCACAACAAATTCCATTTAGCGCAAAGCTCCTTGTCATCAACTGTGGGTGCCTTCGATTGCGCACTCTTTCGCCAAGACATCGACCGCCTCATCACGGCCGACATGGTTAGTTACATCTGATCATAGACAGCAACCTTGGGCTTGCAAGGCCACTAGTCGGCCAGCATTGAGGACAAAAACGGTTCAGCAGCTGGTTGGGGGGTTACCGTTCGTCGAGCATGTCCAGCAGCGCCTGCACTGCCGCCGACGTTGGTTTGTTCGCCGCGACCACCAAGGCAAACTCGCGCTCGATCCTCGGCAACACCGGCACCACACGCAAACCCTGGCGATTACCCGGCAATGTCATTTCCGGCACCAGGCTCACGCCGATGTTTTCCCGCACCAGGGTGAGCGCACTGCTCCATTCACGGACCTCGACGCGCACATCCTGCAGTTGCAGGCCCGCATCGGCAGCCAGGCTTCGTGCATTGGTCGAACAACCGCCCGTGGCCAATACAAAGGGTTGCGCCGCCAACTCGGCGAGGGACACGCCTTCTTCATGGGAGCGCCGCGCCAGCGGGTGGCCGCCGGGCAATACCGCCATCCACGCATCGCGTCCCAATGGACTGGCCTTGCGCTCGGCGGATGGATTGAGCACCACGCCGACATCCACCAACCCTGCGCCGAGCAGGGTTTCCACTTCGTCATCGCTGACTTCCAGGGCGACCACCTCGATGCCGGGGTAGAGCCTGTTGAACTGACGCAGCAACGGCGGCAGAAAGGTCGCCAGTACCATGGGAAAACTGGCCAGGCGAATCGTCCCGCGTTGAATACCTTTTGCGGCCTCGACGGTGCTGCGAATGGCTTCCAGCGCACCGAGCATGGTCCGTGCCTGCTCGATGACCGGCAGGCCGATGGCTGTCGGCAACGTCTGGCGATTCTCCCGGCTGAACAACTGCACGCCCAGGGTTTCCTCGATCAAGGCCAGGGCCTGGCTGGCGCCTGACTGGGTCATGCCGACCCGTTCGGCGGCGCGGGTGATGTTGCCGGTGTCCGCCACGGCCACCACCATTCGCCAGTGCATCAGGTTCATCATGGCAGTAGCTTTCCTTATGGCAGTTTTCTGAAAGATTAATTTTACCGAGGGTGCCGAGCACTATGACACTGGCGTAAACCCACAACCAGAGCCCGCCCCATGAAGCTGTATTACGCCCCCCAAGCCTGCTCGCTCGCAGCGCATATCGTATTGCGCGAACTGGAACTGCCCTTCCAATTGATCCGCGTCGACAACATCACCAAAACCACCGCCGACGGCGACGACTTTCTCGCCATCAACCCCAAGGGTTACGTCGCTGCCTTGCAACTGGAGAACGGCGAGTTGCTGACCGAGGGGCCGGCGATCCTGCAATACCTGGCGGATCTGCAGCCGCAAGCGAAACTGGCCGCAGCCCAGGGGACATTCGAGCGGGTGCGGTTGCAGGAGTGCCTGAACTTCCTTTCGACGGAGATTCATGGCGGGCTTGGTTGGCTGTTCAACAGCCGATTCCCAGATGAAGTGAAAACGTTGATCAAGGAGAAGCTGTTCAAGCGTTTTGCGGTGTTGAACCAGACGTTGGAGCGGCAGGATTTTTTGATGGTGGGCGGGTTCAGTGTTGCGGATGCGTACTTGTTTACGGTGTTGCGTTGGGCGAGGTTGTTTGAGATTGATTTGAATGGGTGGCCGGCGTTGGCAGGGTTTCAAGCGAAGGTGGATCAGCGGCCGGCGGTGAAGGCGGCGTTGGCCGCCGAATTGGCGTAAGACTGAAGATTATTCGCGAGCAAGCCCGCTCCCACAGGACGGTAAAGAACTCATGTGGGAGCGGGCTTGCTCGCGAAGACGGCAGTTCAAGCACCACAGAAACGTCAGAAAGTACTACAAGCTTGCACTCACCCTGGTAGCCACCTCCCCCGGCACCCAGCCCTTCCACACCTGCGGTTGCTCACGCAAAAAGGCTTCGGCGACTTCCCGGGGTTTCTGGCGCTTTTCACTCATCTGGCCCAAGGTCTGGTTCAACAGATCAATCGGCAAATCGACCTTTTCAAAGAACGTCACCAGGTCAGGATATTGCGCCTTGAACGGTGCCGATACACCGATGGCCAGGCTCGCCGGCATCGAGCGCGTGCCCTTGGGGTTCGGGTTGTTGGCATCGGCCAGGGTTTTCCAGGCTTCGGCGTCGAACGGCGGCTCGTCGAGTTTCACCAGTTTGAACCGCCCCAGCAGCGGTGTCGGCGACCAGTAGTAGAACAGCACCGGCTTGCCACGGCGAATCGACGACGCCACCTCTGCATCCAGCGCGGCACCGGAGCCGGTGCGGAAGTTGACGTAGCTGGCGGTCAGGTCATAGGCCTTGAGTTTCTGGCTGTTGACGATTTCCGAGGTCCAGCCGGTCGGGCTGTTGAGGAAGCGTCCGCGGCTCGGGTCTTCGGGGTCACGGAACACGTCCTTGTACTTCGCCAGATCGGCAACGGATTTCAACTCCGGGGCCAACGGCTTGATGCCGCGCTCCGGATCGCCCTTGATCACGTACTCCGGCACCCACCAGCCTTCGGTGGCGCCTTTGACCGTATCGCCGAGGCCAAACACCTTGCCCTCCGCCGCTGCCTTGACCCAGGCTGGGCTGCGTCCGGCCCACTCTTCACCGATGACCTGGATATCGTTTTTCGCCAGCGCCGCTTCCAGGCTGACGGTGCTGCCCGGCAGCGTGTCGGTCGGGTAGCCGTAACCCTTCTCAACGATCAGGCGCAGGATTTCGGTGATCAAACTGCCGCTTTCCCAAGTGATGTCGCCGAAGTGAATGGGGGCGGCTTTTTCCGTGGCCGATGCCGGGTGGGACAACAGGCTCAGGGCCAGCAACGAACTGCCGAGCAGGGTTTTGATCGATCTCATGCGGACCTCTTGTTCTGGAGTGGACGGTTCAGGGATTGATTGGCGCTGTGCCGGTCGCACAGGGCCTGGGAACGGGCCATGTAGTCGCTGACTGAACGCAGCGAGATGCCCAGCGCAGCGGCAATTTGCGCATAGGTCAGGCCGTCGATCCGCGACAGCAGGAAGGTCGAGCGGACTTTGCCGGGCAGGCGCTGAAGGCTGCGGTCGACACGGGTCAGGATCTGGGACAACTGCGCCAGCTGCTCCGGCGAATCGGCGTGGATCGGCTCGGCCTGTTGCAGTTGCTGAAGATACCGGCGCTCCAGATCAGCTCGACGCCAGCGCTGATAGAGCAGGCGTTGGGCGATGGTGGTGAGCAAGGCACGGGGTACGCGGATGGCCGTCAGCCCAGGGGCTTCGAGCAGTTGCACGAAGGTTTCGCAGGCAATGTCTTCGACACCGGCGGCATCGTTCAAGGACTGGCGCAGGCGCGTGCAGAGCCAGTGGTAGTGGGCGCGGAACAGTCCGTCCACGTGTTTGCGATGAAGAATATCGGCGCCGGACATAGGGGCTCCTGGGTTAGGGGTCGCTGAATGTCCGGTGGTCCGGTGAGGCGGATCCTAGCAAGGAGCCTTATTCATTAATAATACTTAAAACTTATTTTTATATTCCAATTGGATAGTTTAGCTATACCTGTAGGAGCGGGCTTGCCCGCGAAAAATGGACCTGTCGACCCAACATTTGCGCCCTATCGCAAATGCCCATACCCCAACACCTCGGCTTCACGCTGATAATCGAGCACCACCTGATAGTCGCTTTCGCTAGCCGGCAGCACCTCTGGCAGACCGAGGGTTTCGGCGACGTCAGGCAATTCGCGCAACGCCTGATTCATCACCTGCAATAGCGCTTCAGCCTGCTGATCGCTGACGGTGACTGCCGTGATGTAAGGCAAGGTCGGGCTCAAGGCACTGCGCTCAATCACCCGCAACCCAGCCACTTCCTCTGCGGCATGGCGCGCCAGAAAGGCAAAGGTCACGCTGTCGATGGCCGCCAGATCGGTAAGGCCTTGGCGCAACCAACGCAGGCTTTCGCGATGACTGCCGCTGATGCCGACCTCAGCAAAAAATCGCCCGTCACGCTGCAACGGCGCCAACCGGTGGCGCAGCAAATTCATGCCGCTGTTGGAGTCCTCGCCATTGATCACGCCTCGGCTGCCTCGATAATCCGCCAGGGTTCGGCGCGAATCGTCGGTGCGCCCCAGGATCAGGCTGCAATGATTACCGCCACTGCTGTCCGGCAGCTCATACCGAGGGCGCCCCAGTACCCGGACCTTGCCGCGCAATGCCGTCATCAGCGGATAACCGCAGGTTTGTGTGAGCAGCAAGTGCGGCGACAGCCACTGGTCCGGCAGTGACAGGCCTGCGGCATCACGGCGGGTTTCGCCCAGATGTTCGAGGATTCGCGCCAGCCAACGTTCGTTGGCCTGGTGAATCAGCTCGGGGGCGACGTACATCTGTAGTTCGGCGATGTGTTGGGTCATAAAAATTTCCTCATGCAACGCAATCCCCTGTAGGAGTGAGCCTGCTCGCGATGGGCGACAACGATAACGCGGGAAGCCTGATTCACCGCGGCGCTCTCAGGTTTCTCGCGAGCAGGCTCGCTCCTACAGGGATTGAAGGTGATCCATGCTTCAGTGAAACGGATGCCTCGGGCTGTCGATGGCTTTGACGCCATGTTCACGCCACAACTGTCCATAACCCTGCACCAAAAACCCGCCACTGCGCGCCAGCCATTGCTCCCGGCGGGCCCGGTAAGCGCGGGGCAAGTCGTACCAGGGCAAGCCCGGCAACTCGTGATGCACAAGGTGGAAATTGAGGTTCAGGAACAGCCAGCGCCACGGCCAGGCGGCTTCATTGAGCACGGTTCGTTGCTCCGGCGCGGCATGGGGTCGATGTTCATAGTAGGAGCGAATCATGGCGATCGACAGCGCTGGCACGCTGATCAAAAACAGGTAATGCCAGACCGCAAACACGCTGAAGTGCGCGATGAACAGCAGCATCAACAGCGTCAGCGAACCGTGGCTCAGCCACATCAGCCAGGCCTGGCGATTACCTGCTTTCAATCGTTGCAACTCTTCACCGGCCAGCGCCAGCAAGGCCAACGGTGCACCCAGGGCAAAGCGGCCGAGCGCGGTCTTGTTCAGCCAGTGCAGGCTGCGCACCCACAGTGAACTGCCCTGCCATTGCCCGGCGCTCAGATAGCGGCTCTCCGGATCGCGACCGGGGACAGTCAGGTCCTCATCGCGGTGATGCAGCAAATGGCTATCGCGGTACAGGGTGTACGGATACCAGACGGCAAACGGCGCGTAACCAAGGATCTTGTTCAGGGTTGTCCAGCGCGTGGGATGACCGTGCAGCAGTTCGTGTTGCACGGACAACCACAGCACCAGCAATGGAATCAGCAACAGCGTGCTCCACCACAAACCTAGCCGATGGCTGCTCAACACGATGCCAAACCAGCCGCCATACACACCGATCAACAGCAACCAGGTCGGCCATTCGGTACGGGCGGTGAAGCGTCGGCGCAGGGTTTCGATTTCTTCTTGGTGGGCGCTATCGAAATAAAGGGGCATGGCGTTGCTCAGATTGGGACCAGTCCCCTTCTGTGCAATGGCCTTGGGAAATCCTGCAGATTATTTTCGGGAGGATCGCTCCCATGTTGCATGGGAGCGATCAATCAACGCGGGATCAGTGACCGAACACACCAACCTTCTTGGCCTTCTTGTCCGCGCGTTTTTCAATGGCGGTTTTCACCGGTTTTTTTTTCGCCGATTTCTTTGAATCCATACCTTTGGACATGATGCGTACTCCACTCGAGGGGATGTGAGATCAGGTATACACCTATCCCGCAGCGCGTGTTCTTTTATAATCGCCCGTTTTGCACACCGACAGCCCAAGACCATGTCCGACACCCGATACGCCCTGCTCGACGAGCCGTTATGGCCCTTGATGAACAAGTTCTACCGCGCTCACCAATCATCGATGAAAGCCGTGCGCGACGCGCAGTTGTGGGTGGCCCGGCGTGACCGGATTGTTGCCGCGCTGTGTTTGCGTCCGGTCTCCGGCGGGCATTGGCTGACCGGGTTGTTTGTCGATCCCGAGTGTCGCGAACAAGGGATTGCCGCCGGGTTGATTGCGGCCGCGGTGAAGGATTGCGAACAGCCGGTGTGGTTGTTCTGTCATCCGGACTTGCGCGGGTTTTATGAGCGTCGCGGGTTTACGGTCGATCCGCCGATGCCTTACGCGATGGTTGAACGCTTGAGTCGATATGCGCGCAGCAAGCCGATGATTGCGATGGGGTTGGAGCCGAAGTAACCGGGATCAAACATGTGGGAGCGGGCTTGCTCGCGAGGACGGTGTATCAGTCGCCAGCAATATTGACTGACCGGGCCTCTTCGCGAGCAAGCCCGCTCCCACAGGTTTAGCGGCGATTTAATCGTCCGCGTTGGGGTCCAGGTCCGGGAACATCACCTCGGTGAAGCCGAACTTGCTGAAGTCGGTGATACGCGACGGGTACAGGCGGCCGATCAGGTGATCACACTCATGCTGCACCACCCGTGCGTGGAACCCCGAGGCAATGCGTACGATGGGATCACCCTTGGGGTCGACGCCTTCGTAGCGAATCTGCTGGTAACGCTGCACCGCGCCGCGCAGGCCGGGTACGGACAAACAGCCTTCAAAACCCTCTTCCAGGATCGGGCTCAGCGGTGTGATCAACGGATTGATCAGGATCGTCTGCGGTACGGCTTCGGCATCCGGATAACGCTCGCTGTGCTCGAAACCGAAGATCACCAGTTGCAGGTCGACGCCGATCTGCGGTGCAGCCAGGCCAACGCCCCCCACACTTTCCATGGTCTGGAACATGTCATCGATCAGTTGCCACAGTTCGGGGCTGTCGAACATTTCGGCCGGCACCGGCGGGGCAATGCGCAGCAGGCGCTCATCGCCCATTTTCAGAATTTCACGAATCATGATCAGGTTTCATCAATGGTTGGTTTGGGTTGTGAATGATCACGGCCCAGTCCCGAAACGTGGTGTTTTTCCTCATGGACGGGACCATGCTCGCCGGCAACTTTTTCGCCCGGGTCCTTGCCCTCTCGCGACATGTGTTCGATCACCGCGTTCATCTCCGCGCCCAGCAGCAGCACCGCGGCGGAAATGTAGAAGTACAGCAACAGCACGATGATCGCACCGATACTGCCATACATGGCGTTGTAGTTGGCGAACTCCTTGACGTACAGACCGAAGCCGAGGGAGGCAATGATCCACACCACCACCGCCAGCACCGAACCGGGGGTAATGAAGCGAAACTCCTGTTTGACGTCGGGCATGACGTAGTAGATCAACGCCACCGCGACCATCAACAGAATCACGATCACCGGCCAGCGCACGATGGTCCATAAGGTGACGATGAAATCCTCAAGCCCGACCTGCGAGGCGATCCAGCCCATCACTTGCGGACCGAGCACCATCAGCGCCGCCGCAATCAGCAGCATGCCGGCAATGCCGACGGTGTAGATAATCGACAACGGAAAGCGTTTCCACAGCGGGCGCCCTTCAACCACGTCGTAGGCCGCGTTCATCGCGCTCATCATCAGCCGCACACCCGCCGAGGCGGTGTACAGCGCAATCACGATACCCACCGAGAGCAAGCCACCCTTGGACTGCTGCAACTGGTCGATCACCGGGTTGACCTGCTCCAACGCCTGGGGCGGCAATACGAGTTCCGATTGCAGGCGCAGCCAGGAGAAGAAATCCGGCAGGTGCAGGAAGCCGATCAGGGCAATCAGGAACAGGATGAAAGGAAACAGCGAAAACAGCATTTGATAGGCCAGCGCCGAGGCATAGGTCGACATCTCGTCGTCGATGAACTCGGTGACCGTGCGCATCATCACACGGTGCAGGGGCAAGCCTCTCATGTCCGGAAAAATCATTCGCGTCTCCATTCGCCGCATACGGATTTGGGTTGAAGTCGTGGCGACTCAGGGGCCGTTTTCTTTCATCAAGGTAGCCCAGTTGGCGACTTTGAAACAATTTCAATGCGCAAGTTCAGGCTGACACAAAAACGGCCATCTGAAGATGGCCGCTTGCTGTTTTCATTAAAGGCCGGATCACGCCTTGTCGATACCTTTCTTGAGCGCATCCTTGGCCTTGCCGACCGCTTGCTGGGCCTCGCCTTTGCGTTCCTGCATCACGCCTTCGGCACGCAGTTTATCGTTGCCGGTGGCTTTGCCGACGCCCTGTTTGACGTTGCCGGCGGCTTCATTGGCCATGCCTTTGACTTTATCGCTTGTGCTGCCCATGGTGATTCTCCGGTGAACATTTCAATGGGAAGAAAAGTCGTTACACAAGGTTGACCGGGGGCTTTTGCAGGGAGTTTCATTTATTTTCACCGCGACATTTCATCGCTCAGTGCAGGTTGCGCTTTATGTTTGCGGGCCAACCCCTGAGAATGCGCAACACATTCAGGCCATGGCGCTGAAGATCCAATCCCGTAGGAATGTTATGAAACTCGATAAAAAGCAGGCCATTGCCCGCAGAAACCAGGAACTCGGCGGTGCTGTGCTTGGCGTCAACAACTGCCACTTCGCCGAACTGAACCGCAACCGCAACATCTGGTGGTTCGACCTCCCGGTGACGCGCCTGGCCATCGGTCAGTACGAGTGGATTCACCTGCTGATGCACTCGCCGGCCACCGACGAGTTGCTGCACCTGAAAGTGCCGACCGTGTTCCTGCGCGAGAAGCTCGAAGGCCTGGTGGTGCGCAATGAAGGCAAGCGCAAGGCGGCATTGAGCCTGGAACTGAGCGCTGACAAGGACTCCTTCCTGCAGGACATGCGCCCGGCGGGCACCAACGTCAACTTCGCGCCGTTTCGCTTGTAATACACAGAACCCTTGTGGCGAGGGGGCTTGCCTCCGTTGGGCTGCGAAGCGGCCCCAAAACCTGCAACCGAGATTTGTCAGACACACCGCGCTCATCTGATTTGCGACGGCTACGCCGCCGAACGGGGGCAAGCCCCCTCGCCACAAAAGCCCCTTCGCCAAAAGTCTGCACCAACAAAAAGCCCCGCATCTGCGGGGCTTTTTGTTGATTACGCGGTGGCTTTCTTCGCGTTGATCTTCTTCAGCTCTTCATCGCGCAGTTCACGACGCAGGATCTTGCCAACGTTAGTGGTCGGCAAAGCGTCGCGGAACTCCACGGAGCGCGGAACCTTGTAGCCGGTGACGTTGGCGCGCATGTGCTCCATCACCTGTTCCTTGGTCAGGGTCACACCCGGCTTGGCAACGATGAAAATCTTGATCGCCTCGCCCGACTTCTCGTCTGGTATGCCGATGGCCGCGCATTGCAGCACGCCAGGCAGGGTGGCCAGCACGTCTTCGAGTTCGTTCGGGTACACGTTGAATCCGGAAACCAGGATCATGTCTTTCTTGCGATCGACAATGCGCATGAAGCCATCGGGCTGGATCAGCGCGATGTCACCGGTCTTCAACCAGCCTTCGCTGTCGAGGATTTCATCGGTGGCTTCCTGACGCTGCCAGTAACCCTTCATGACTTGCGGGCCCTTCACGCACAGCTCGCCGATTTCACCCAACGGCTGCTCGACACCGGCATCGTTGATGACTTTGCACAGGGTCGACGGCACCGGAATGCCGATGGTGCCGACCTGGATGTGCTGGATCGGGTTCACCGTCGCCACCGGGCTGGTTTCGGTCATGCCGTAGCCTTCGCAGATGGCGCAACCGGTCACCGCTTTCCAGCGTTCGGCCGCAGCCAGTTGCAGGGCCATGCCGCCCGACAAGGTGACTTTCAGCGCCGAGAAGTCCAGCTTGCGGAAGCCTTCGTTGTTGCACAGGGCCACAAACAGGGTATTAAGGCCGACAAAGCCGCTGAACTTCCACTTCGACAGTTCCTTGACCATCGCCGGCAGGTCGCGCGGGTTGCTGATCAGGATGTTGTGGTTGCCCGCCAGCATCATCGCCATGCAATGAAAGGTGAATGCATAGATGTGGTACAGCGGCAGCGGCGTGATCAGGATCTCGCAACCTTCATTGAGGTTCGAACCCATCAGCGCCTTGCACTGCAGCATGTTCGCCACCAGGTTGCGGTGGGTCAGCATCGCACCCTTGGCCACGCCGGTGGTGCCGCCGGTATATTGCAGCACCGCAACATCGCTGCTGGCAGGGTTGGCTTCCGCCACTGGCTGGCCCAGGCCTTTGCTCAGCACGTCATTGAACTTGACGGCTTTTGGCAAGTGATAGGCCGGCACCATTTTCTTCACGTACTTGATGACGCTATTGATCAGCAAGCGCTTGAGCGGCGGCAGCAGGTCAGCGACTTCGGTGACGATCACGTGCTTGACGCCGGTTTTCGGCACCACGGTTTCCGCCAGGTGCGCCATGTTGGCCAGGCAGACCAGGGCCTTGGCACCGGAGTCGTTGAATTGGTGCTCCATTTCCCGCGCGGTGTACAGCGGGTTGGTGTTGACCACGATCAGCCCGGCGCGGATGGCGCCGAAGACGGCAACCGGGTACTGCAACACGTTGGGCAGTTGCACGGCGATTCGATCGCCGGGCTGCAAATCGGTATGCTGTTGTAGATAAGCGGCAAACGCACCGGACAATTCATACAGTTCACCGTAGGTGAGTGTCTTGCCCAGGTTGCTGAATGCCGGCTTGTTGGCGAAGCGTTGGCAGGATTGCTTCAACACTGCCTGAATATTCGGATACTCGTCTGGATTGATTTCTGCAGCAATCCCAGCTGGGTACTTATCCTTCCAAAAGTCTTCGATCATGGAAGCCCACTCCTCAGCAACGCGAATTCAGCACCGCATTTGATGCGATTATTATTGGTGTTTGGTCATTGATGAATCTGGGCTTTTACACAGGCCAAGAAGCACAAAGCGCGCCGAGAGTAGCAGCTTTGCCAAGGGTCGACTAGAGCCAAAAGCGGCCTCTACGGTCACATTTGTGACTCAAGAACCCCAAGCAGTCATTTTAGAGCAAAAAATCTATTTATGCCTGGAGCCCACGAAAACCGGGGCTTTAGCGCTAAAACTGTAGGAGCGAGCTTGCTCGCGAAAAACGTCCGGACAACGCGATCATTCAAACAGGGCGCGTTATCGTTGACGTCCATCGCGAGCGAGCTCGCTCCTACAGGGATCCGCGCAAAGCGCGGCCATTCACCGATCAAGCGATATCACGCAACTCCCGCCGCAAAATCTTGCCCACCGGCGTCATTGGCAACGACTCACGCAGCACGATGTGCTTGGGTACTTTGTACGCCGTGAAGTTCTCCTTGCAGTAAGCCTTCAGCTCTTCAAGGCTGACGCCCGCCTCTCGGGCCACCACGAACAACTTCACCGCCTCTCCCGACCGTTCATCTGGCACACCGATGACCGCACAGTTGGCGACGTTCGGGTGAGCCATCACCACGTCTTCGATCTCGTTCGGGTACACGTTGAAACCCGAGACAATGATCATGTCCTTCTTGCGATCGACGATGCGCACGAAACCGTCCGGGTCGATCACTGCAATGTCACCGGACTTGAACCAACCCTCGGCATCCAGCACCTCGGCCGTGGCATCGGGTTTCTGCCAGTAGCCCTTCATGATCTGCGGGCCTTTGATGCACAGCTCGCCACGCTCACCCAAAGGTTGTTCGACGCCATCATCGCTGATGACTTTCAGGGTGGTGCCCGGCACCGGCATGCCGACCGTACCGATCCGCGACTTGTCGCCATACGGGTTGGTACAGGCCACCGGCGAAGTTTCGGTCAGGCCGTAACCTTCGGTGATGCGGCAACCGGTCAGTTGCTCCCAACGCTCGGCGGTGGCCTTGACCAGCGCAGTGCCGCCGGAGTTGGTGAGCTTGAGGCTGGAGAAGTCCAGGGTCTTGAAGTCCGGGTGATCCATCAGCGCGACGAACAGCGTGTTGAGCCCCAGCAACGCCGAGAACCGCCAGTTCTTCAGCTCCTTGATGAAACCGCCGATGTCCCGTGGGTTGGTGATCAGCACGTTGTGGTTGCCGGTCACCATCATGCACATGCAGTTCGCCGTGAAGGCATAGATATGGTAGAGCGGCAGCGGCGCGATCATGACCTCCTGGCCTTCGCGCAACAACGGTTGTCCGTCGCTGGACGACTGGCTGAGGCAGGCCCGTGCCTGTTGCATGTTCGCCACCAGGTTGCCATGGGTCAGCATCGCGCCCTTGGCCAGGCCGGTGGTGCCGCCGGTGTATTGCAGCACGGCGATGTCGTCGAGGCCGACGTTCAGCGGCTTGATACCCAGCCCCCGGCCCATGCGTAGCGCGCTCTTGAAGGAAACAGCCTGGGGCAAGGAATAGTCCGGGACCATCTTCTTGACCTTGCTCACCACAGTGTTGACCAGCCAACCCTTGGCGGTGGGCATCAGGTCGCCCATCTTCGCTTCGATCAGGTACTGGATATCGGTGTCGGGGAGCACTTCCTGGACTTTCTGGCCGAACATGTTCAGGTACACCAGCGCCCGGGCACCGGAGTCCTTGAACTGATGGCGCATTTCCCGCGCGGTGTACAACGGATTGGTGTTGACCACGATCAGCCCGGCGCGCAAGGCACCGAACACGGCAATCGGGTAATGCAGGACGTTGGGCATCTGCACTGCGATGCGGTCCCCCGGCACCAGGTCGGTGTGGGCTTGCAGGTAGCCTGCGAAAGCAGCGCTTTGGCGTTCCAGTTCGGCGTAGGTCAGGGTGACGCCCATGTTGCTGAACGCGGGGCGGTCAGCAAACTTCTTGCAGGAACGCTCGAACACCTCGATCACCGATTTGAAGGCCCCCAGATCGATATCCAGGGGGACGCCGGCCGGGCGTTTGTCATTCCAGAAATCAGGTTGCATTGTTCTTGTCCTCTTTACCTGAATCTATCCGGGGCCACTGTTCTGTCATTTCTCAAGAAAAATGCAAAAAGCGGAGCTTCACGGACACTAGCAGTTATGACGTAGCAGGCAAATATGCCAACCGCCGTCATTGATCGTATGAATCTTTCTGCCGTGGCGTAGCCTGATCAGACGCCCGTTCAAGGATGCGCTATAAACTGCAACGAGCTGTTTCCAACCAGGCAGCCCCATGCAAAGGAACCGCCATGATCCATGACACTTTCTGGCTGACCACGAGCGACCACAGTCGCCTCTTCGTCAACCAGTGGCTTCCCGACGGCAGCCTCAAGGCAATTATTCTGCTGGCCCACGGCATGGCCGAGCACAGCGCTCGCTATGGCCCGCTGGCGGAAAAACTCTGTGATCAGGGCTATGGCGTGTGTGCACCGGACCTGCGTGGACATGGCAAAACTGCCGAAAACGGGACGCTCGGACATTTCGCCGATGACGATGGCTGGTGCAAGGTCGTGAGCGACCTGGCCAGCCTCAACCAGCACATCGGCCAGCAGCACCCTGGCATACCGATCGTGCTGCTCGGCCACAGCATGGGCAGTTACATTGCCCAGGCTTATCTGCTGCACCACAGTGCCAGCCTGCATGGGGCAATCCTCAGCGGCTCGAATTTCCAACCCGTAGCGCTTTATCGCGCGGCACGGCAGATCGCCCGTCTCGAACGCCTGCGCCAGGGCGGCAAAGGACGCAGCGCCTTGATCGAATGGCTGTCCTTCGGCTCGTTCAACAACAAATTCAAACCGGCACGCACGCCGTTCGACTGGCTCAGCCGTGATCCGGCGCAGGTCGATCTGTACGTCAACGACCCGCTTTGCGGTTTCCGCTGCACCAATCAACTGTGGATCGACTTGCTCGGTGGCTTGCAGCAAATCAGCAAAGCGTCCAATCTCGCCCAGATCGATCCGGGCCTGCCGCTGCTGGTGATTGGCGGTGAATGTGATCCGGTGAGTGAGGGCAAACGTCTCAAGGATCTGGCCGACGCGCTGCGGGCGGCCGGCAGCCAGCACCTGCAACTGACCGTTTACCCGCAGGCACGGCACGAACTGTTCAACGAGAGCAACCGCGATGAAATCATCGCCGATGTGCTGAACTGGATCGCACAGGCCTTGAGCACTCCTCGGCCACACCGATCCGAATAGTTTTTTTGTGAATTTTTTAATTCGTCACAGGAATTGAGACAGATGACCCAGGTTACCAACACCCCTTACGAAGCCCTCGAAGTCGGCCAGACCGCCAGTTTCAGCAAGACCGTCGAAGAGCGCGACATCCAGTTGTTCGCTGCAATGTCCGGCGACCACAACCCAGTGCACCTGGATGCCGAATACGCCGCCAGCACCATGTTCAAGGAACGCATCGCCCACGGCATGTTCAGCGGTGCACTGATCAGCGCGGCGGTCGCTTGCGAATTGCCTGGGCCGGGGACTATCTACATCGGCCAGACAATGAGCTTTCAGAAACCGGTGAAAATTGGCGACACCCTGACAGTGCGCCTGGAAATCCTCGAAAAATTGCCGAAGTTTCGCGTGCGCATTGCCACGCGCGTGTTCAACCAGCGCGATGAACTGGTGGTGGACGGCGAGGCGGAAATCCTCGCGCCACGCAAGCAACAGAGCGTGACGTTGACTGAACTGCCGGCGATCAGCATCGGCTGATTGACGGGTCAAAAACAAACAATGTGGGAGCGGGCTTGCTCGCGAAGGGGGCGTGTCAGTCACTGATAATGGTGACAGGCGGATCGCCTTCGCGAGCAAGCCCGCTCCCACAGTTGTTTCAGGCTGGCTTACGAACGGGCACGCGCCTGGTTACGCAGGGCTTTGACCTGGTCGTGGTTACGCTGTACGCCGTGGTACTGACGCTCAACCAGGTCACGAATGCCCACCAGGTTGTGCTTGTTGATTTTCTCCATGGCATCCCGATAAGCCTTCAATGCATGGTCTTCACCGCGCTCGGCTTCATTGAGTACAGCCTCTTCGTCCTTGCTGGTGAACATCGACTTCACGTCGACCCAACGACGGTGCAGGTCGCCGCTGACACTGGTGGAAGTTTCCGGATCGCCACCCATCGAACGCACGGCAGACTGCAATTCCGCAGCGGCAGTGCCGCAATCAGTCGCACGATTGATAAACAGGGTTTTGAGTTCAGGGTGCTTGATGTCTTCAGCGCAAGTCTTGAACCCGGCCTGACCGTCCTTGCTGGTTTCAATCAGGTCATTGAGTACAGAAATCGCTTCTTTGTTCATGTCGGTCATTTTTCAATTCCTCGCGGGTGATGAAAGATGCAATGAGTAGTGCACCCTGCATGCCAGCCTGGAACTGTTACATTATTCTTTATTTTTCAAACAGTTATCTATTATCCGAAAATCTGTATCCGTTTTATTTGCATGATCTGTCATTTGGCCTGCATGCAGAATGCCTGTATTTTCCAGACTGACTGAATCAAGACGACCGATCGATGAATCCTGAAAAGCTCGAACTGCTGATCACCCGCGAAATGCCCTTCGGCAAGTACAAGGGTCGAATCATTGCCGACCTGCCCGGCCCCTACCTGAACTGGTTCGCCCGGGAGGGCTTCCCCCATGGCGAGTTGGGTGGCCTGCTGGCACTGATGCAGGAAATCGATCACAACGGTTTGTCGGACTTGCTTGAACCGCTGCGCGCCAAACACGGCAAACCGGCCCCGCGCCACTGAATCACCTACCGAGTAGCCCATGCCCGACAACACCCGCCGCGCCCGTGATGAAGCTTTCTGGCAAACCTTTGCCGACCGCTACGATGTCGAACCCGGCCCGCTCAATCTGGAAAACGGTTACTTCGGGCGCATGTCGCGCACGGTGGTCGAGGAATACCAGCGCAACATCGAACTCATCAATCGCAGTAACTCGGTGTACGTGCGTCAGCGTTTCGAACAGGACGACAGCCTGAAGATCCGCGCGCAACTGGCCAGGCTGATTGGTGTACCCGCCGACAGCATCGCCCTGACCCGTAACGCGTCGGAAGGCTTGCAGTCGCTGATCCGCAACTACAACCGGCTGCAGCCCGGCGATCAAGTACTGTTCTGCGATCTGGAATACGACACGGTCAAAGGCGCCATGCGTTGGCTGGCACGCAATCGTGGTGTCGAAGTGATCGAGATCGAACACACGCACCCGGCAACCTTCGACGGCTTGCTCAATACCTATCGGGAAGCCTTCGCGAAGTATCCACGGCTGAAGTTGATGGCCCTGACCCACGTCACCCATCGCACGGGCCTGGTGATGCCGGTGCAGGCGATTGCTGCCGCGGCGAAGGAACATGGCATCGACGTCATCCTCGATGGTGCCCATGCCCTCGGCCAGATCGAATTCGACCTCACCGACCTGGGCATCTACTTCGCCGGTTTCAACCTGCACAAGTGGATCGGCGCGCCGTTGACGCTCGGCTTTATCTATATCGCTCCCGAGCGCCTGGCCGACATCGACCCGGACATGGGCGAGATGCATTATCCGCCGACTGACATCCGTGCCCGCACTTCGTACAGCACTCCCAACATCCCGGCGCTGCTGACCCTGCCGCTGGTGCTCGAAGAACATTGGGCGATGGGAGGAGCCGAGGCCAAGGGCGCGCGCCTCAATTACCTGCGCAACCTGTGGGTGCGCGAAGTTCGCGAACTTCCGGGCATCGAGGTGTTGACCCCGGATGATCCACGACTGTATTGCGGCATCACTTCGATGCGCTTTACCCAACAGGCCGATCAACAGGTGATGGTCGAACGGCTGCTCAACGACTACAACCTGTTCACCGTGGTGCGCAGTGGCGCGGCTTGCGGGCCGTGCATCCGCGTGACACCGGGATTGACCAGCACTGCCGACCATATGCAGCAGTTGATCACCGCGCTGAAAGAACTGCGCTGAACACTCACCATTGTGGGAGCGAGCTTGCTCGCGATGGTCGTGAACGATAACGCGTGAATCCTGATGCCCAGTGGCGCTCTCGGGTTTTTCGCGAGCAGGCTCGCTCCTACAGGGATTGGCGCAGTTTTCTACGGGCAAAAAAAACGGTGCACCGACCAAGCGCACCGTAAAGCCGTAGAACACACAACGAAGTGTCGGGTGAAGCGATCAGTCCAGCAGCGCCAAGGCCTCGGCGGTGCATTCCTGAATGCGGGCCCAGTCGCCGTTCTTGATCCACTCCGGATCAAGCATCCAGCTACCGCCCACGCACATGACGTTTTTCAGCGCCATGTAGCTCTTGATATTGGCCGGGCCCACGCCGCCGGTCGGGCAGAATTTCACTTCGCCGAACGGGCCGCCCAAAGCCTTGATGGCTGCAACACCACCGCTGACTTCCGCCGGGAACAGCTTGAAGCGGCGATAGCCCAGACCATAGCCTTCCATGATGCCAGAGGCATTGCTGATGCCCGGCAACAGTGGAATCGGGCTGGCAACGCTGGCTTCCAGCAAGTCGCGGGTGATGCCCGGCGTGACGATGAACTGCGAACCCGCCGCTTCCGCCGCCGCCAGCATCTGGCGATCAAGCACGGTACCGGCACCTGTCACCAACTCCGGACGCTGCTCGCGCAGAATCTGGATGGCCTTGAGGCCGAACTGCGAACGCAGGGTCACTTCCAGTGCGGTCAGGCCACCGGCAGCGAGGGCATCCGCCAGCGGCAGGACATCCTGCTCGCGGGCAATGGTGATCACCGGCAGAATCCGCGCTTTCGCGCAGAGGCTGTCGATCAGGGCAACTTTGTCCGCCATGGAAACGGTCGGGGATGGGGTTGTCATAGCGGCTGTTCCTTGGCTCATGGGCACCAGTAAATCTCTAACGTGGGTTGCAGAAATGCGCGCACCGGCATTTCGGCGACATCGTCACCGGCCAGTGCGGTACTCAGGGTGGTCAGCTTGGACTGACCGGAAATCGATAGAACTTTGTGCTTGGCCGAGGCCAGCAGTGCGCGGCTCATGGTCAAGCGCTGATGCGGCACGGTCGGCGCCAGCATCGGCCAGCAGCGACGGGTGCCATCGGCCTGCAATGCCTCGGCAAGGTTCGGGCTGTTGGGGAACAACGACGCGGTGTGGCCGTCATCGCCCATACCGAGGATCAGTACATCGATCACCGGCAGTTCGGACAGCAACCGGTCGGCCTGCTCGGCCGCCTGTTCAAGATTGGCGCTAGCGCTGTAGAGGCTGAGGAACTGCGCCTTGGCCGCCGGGCCTTGCAGCAGGTAACGCTTGATCAGGCCGGCGTTGCTGTCAGCGTGCTCCACCGGCACCCAGCGCTCGTCGGCCAGGCTGACCACCACGTTCGACCAGTCCAGCGTCTGCTTGGCCAGGTGCTGGAAAAACGCCACCGGGCTGCGGCCACCGGACACCACCAGGGTCGCAGTGCCCTGGGCGTCGATCGCATTGCTCAATTGTTTGGCCACATTCAGTGCCAGGCTTTCAGCCAGCAGCACCGGGCTCTTGAACGCATGGGCGCTGACGCCCTGCGGTAGATTCAGTTTAGATATCGCCATACCACGACCTCCCGTCCCGCGTGATCAGAGCAATGGAGCTCATCGGCCCCCAGGACCCGGCCGCGTACGGCTTGGGCGCATCACCGGATTTTTTCCACCCGGCGATCAACTGGTCACACCACTTCCACGCGGCTTCGATTTCATCTTTACGGACAAACAGGTTCTGATTGCCGCGCATCACTTCCAGCAACAACCGCTCGTAGGCATCGGGAATCCGTGCGCTGCTCCAGGTGTCGGAAAAATTCAGCTGCAACGGACCGCTGCGCAGCTGCATGCCTTTGTCCAGGCCTTGATCCTTGGTCATCACGCGCAAGGAAATGCCTTCGTCCGGTTGCAGGCGGATAATCAGTTTGTTGCTGATTTGCAGGCGCTGCTCGGGAGCGAAGATGTAGTGCGACGGTTCCTTGAAGTGGATGACGATCTGCGACAGCTTCTGCGGCATGCGCTTGCCGGTACGCAGGTAAAACGGCACGCCGGCCCAGCGCCAGTTGCGGATGTCGGCACGCAGGGCGACGAAGGTTTCAGTGTCGCTCTGGGTATTGGAATTGGGTTCTTCCAGGTAGCCCGGCACCGCTTTGCCTTCGCTGTAGCCGGCGATGTACTGGCCGCGCACCACTTGAGTGGTCAAGCCTTCCGGGCTGATCGGCGCCAGGGCCTTGAGCACCTTGACCTTCTCGTCACGGATGCTGTCGGCGGACAGGTCGGCCGGCGGGTCCATGGCGATCAGGCAGAGCAGTTGCAGCAGGTGATTCTGGATCATGTCGCGCAACTGGCCGGCCTTGTCGAAGTAACCCCAGCGGCCTTCGATACCGACCTTCTCGGCCACGGTGATTTCCACGTGGGAAATGTAATTCTGGTTCCACTGGGTTTCGAACAGGCTGTTGGCGAAACGCAGGGCGATCAGGTTCTGGACAGTCTCTTTGCCCAGGTAGTGGTCGATGCGGTAGGTGCGGTTCTCCGGGAAGAACTGCGCCACGGCGTCATTGACCTTGCGCGAGGATTCCAGGTCCGAACCGATGGGCTTTTCCAGCACCACACGGGTATTTTCCGCCAGGCCGACCTTGGCCAGGTTTTCACAGATCGCACCGTAGACGGCAGCCGGCGTGGCGAAGTAGGCAATGACCCGCTGCGTGGTGCCGGCGACTTCGGCCAGGGCCACATAGTCTTCGGATTTGAGGAAGTCGACGTGCAGGTAGCTCAGGCGTGCCAGAAAACGCTCGACCACGGCTTCGTCCAGCTCTTTGGCACCGACATAGCGGCGCAGCTCGGAGGCGATGAACGTCAGGTGTTCCTGCTCGCTGCCAGCCTCACGGGCCAGCGCGATGATGCGCGTGTCCTCGTGCAACAGGCCCGCGCCGTCGAGTTGGTAAAGGGCAGGAAACAGCTTGCGCAAGGCCAGATCGCCCAGGGCGCCGAACAAGGCAAAGGTGCACGGTTCAACCGTAATCGAGAGCATGATGTTTGTTCTTTTATCAAGTTAAGCTACAAATACCTTTTTTCAAGGCATCACTCAAGGGAAAATGTAGTAATAACCACAACATTTTCGCAAAATACAGATTCCGAGTGGTGGTCGGTCGGAGCCATCAGTAGGATAGGCCACCGTTACGGGCCTCACCAAAGGCCCTTTTTGCATTAGCCGCGCGCTTATCGGTGCCGGTGAATCAAGGATACTTATATGGACCGCGTGCGAAATTTACTGGAGCAAATCCAGAATCGCCTTGAAGAGCTGAACAAGGCCGAACGCAAAGTCGCCGAGGTGATCCTGCTCAACCCGCAGCAGGCCACCCGCTTCAGCATCGCCGCCCTCGCCCAGGCCGCCTCGGTCAGCGAACCGACGGTCAACCGGTTCTGCCGTTCGTTCGGCGTCAGCGGCTACCCCGAGCTCAAACTGCAACTGGCCCAGAGCCTGGCCAGTGGAGCCGCGTATGTCAGCCGCGCGGTGGAAGCCGACGACAATCCGGAAGCCTATACCAAGAAGATTTTCGGCAGCGCCATCGCATCATTGGACAGTGCCCTGCAGGCCCTGGACCCGAACCTGATCAGCCGCGCCGTCGACCTGTTGATCCAGGCCCGGCAGATCCACTTCTTCGGCCTCGGCGCCTCGGCCCCGGTGGCACTGGATGCGCAGCACAAGTTCTTCCGTTTCAACCTCGCCGTCACCGCCCACGCGGATGTGCTGATGCAGCGCATGATTGCCTCGGTAGCCCACACCGGCGAGTTGTTCGTGATCATTTCCTACACTGGCCGCACCCGTGAACTGGTGGAAGTGGCGCGCATTGCCCGGGAAAACGGCGCCTCGGTACTTGGCCTGACCGCCGAGAACTCGCCACTGGCCAAGGCCAGCACCCTGAGCCTGAACATTCCGCTGCCGGAAGACACCGACATCTACATGCCGATGACGTCGCGGATCATCCAGCTGACCGTGCTGGACGTGCTCGCCACTGGCATGACCTTGCGTCGCGGGGTGGATTTCCAACCGCATCTGCGCAAGATCAAGGAGAGTTTGAATGCCAGCCGGTATCCGGTTGGGGATGAGTTCAACTGATCCGAAATCTTGGCTGACCGGTCCGGCCTCATCGCTGGCAAGCCAGCTCCTACAGGTGACCCGGTTCCGTCAGAACGAACGCGGTCACATGTGGGAGCGGGCTTGCTCGCGAAGGGGTCAGCCCAAACACCGCAAGATCCAGAACTAGACCCCCACACGCGCCTGCAAACTCAAATGCGCCCGCTCCCCAGGTGCAAGGCACAGGCTGTCGGTGCCGCCACTTGCGGCCTCCACGCAAACGAATTCGGATATCTCGTTCCAGGTCACACCGAGCAACGGACGTGAACCGGGATGCCACACCACCGTATCGGCCGTATCCCCGGTATCAATGCACAGCGCGCGCTGCCAGACGTGGTCGTTGAGCTGCAGTTCGCCGTCATGCTGGAACACCCGCTGACAACCGCCGTCCACACGCAATTCGCCTTCCTGCTGACAAACCTGTCGGCTCAACTGGTCGTAACCCTGCGCTCCCTCGAGCCCAGACAGCGCTATCTCACTGACATCGCCAATACGCCAGTAAGCATGCAAAGCCTGGCTCAACTGGCATGGCATGTCGTCCTGATGCTCGGTACTCAGGCGCAGCTCCATGCGCTCACCCAGGTGCGCGTGCAGGTCCACCTGCCAGTCGCACAACTTCAATTGCCAGTGCAAACGCACGCCATCGTCGTCATTGCTACTGTCGAGCAGCTTCCAGTCGAGCAATCGCGCCCAGCCATGGGACGGCCAGGCATTTTCGCTCGGATGCCGGCCATACCATGGCCAACACACCGGCACGCCACCGCGAATGGCGCCGACCTGCGGCCACTTCGCCGCGCACCACAGCCAGGGTTTCTGACCCCTTGGCTGGAAGTGCAGCAACTGCGCGCCCTGGCGACTGAACACCGCCTGACATAGCGGATGATCGATCACCAGCACATCGCGCATCTGATAGCGCTCCCACGCAAACACGGAGCGCTCGCGCAAGGATTTGAAGAAGCGTTGTAGCGGATGCTCAAGCATGTGCCACGGTCCTGAAAAACATGGGTGAACTCATACGGTTGTGCACAGTGAACCACTGTGGCGAGGGGGCTTGCCCCCGTTGGAGTGCGAAGCGCTCCCAATACTGTCGCTGCCGATCGCCTGAAGGAATCGGGTAGCAGGTTTTACGACTGCTTCGCAGCCGAACGGGGGCAAGCCCCCTCGCCACAGTTGCGCTCGACACAACATGTCTTGTTAGCCCTCGCAAAAAAAAGCGGACAGCCATGGCTGTCCGCAAATATGCGCACATGGAGAGAAGCTTATCGCAGACGCGTTAGAACACCGACTGAATTTTCAGGCCGGCCACCAGCGCGTTATCGACTTGATCCACACCACCCGGGTGCGTGATGTATTGCAGGTTGGGACGTACGGTCAGCCAGTTGGTCACGTGGAAGCCGTAGTTGATCTCGTAGTTGTATTCGGTTTCACGAATAGGCGAGAACAACGGATTGTCGTAATCCGAAACACCGTTGGAAGCGTTGACCAACTCGGCGTTTTTCTTCACGTCATCGTTGACATGGATACGGGCGAAACCGATGCCCACGTCATCCTTCGGACGTGCGTCGAACGGGCCCTTGTACACGAACATCAACGACTGGTAGTTGTCGATGAAGTTGGTGTCCTTGTCGTGGAACGTGGCGTTGGCCGCGATGTTCAGACCACGGGAAGCGTCACCGTTGTGGCTGGTGAGTTGCTGCTGCGCGACGAACCAGTAGCCGTGCTTGCTATCGTGGACGCGGTAAGGGTTGCCGCTGGTTGCAGCGTTCTGGCCGTTGTCGTCCTCGAGAACGTCGTCGGCAGGGGCTGTGCTCTTGTAGTAACCGACACGGTATTCGCCCGGCAGGCTGTTGACCTTCGGCGACCACACCAACTCGACCGGCAACACGGTGCCATTGGTACCACTGCCGCTGAGCTTGAAGCCGTTGCCGTGTTCCAGTTGCGACGTGTTCTGGTTGTACGCGCCGATCTGGGCGTAGAGCTCGTCATTGATGTTGTACTTCACGCGGATCGCCGCCTGCATCACCGGCCAGTTGTACCAGATGTTGGTGGCCCAGTTACCCACCTGGGAGCCGCAGAACGCCAGGTTCTGGAATTCGCACGGGAAGGTGTTGAAGTCTTCGCCTTCACCGAAGTAACCGGCCTTGACGTCCAGTTTGTTGTCGAAGAACTGATGCTGAATCCACAACTGGGTCAGGCGCACCATGTGGCCACGACCGTAGACTTCCTGAGAGGAACTCAGGGTGCCGGCACGCGGGTCGCCGACACGGTCGTTGGAGATGTTCTCACCGTTACGGTTGGTGAGCTGGATCTTGGCCTGGGTGTTATCCCAGCCGAACAGTTTCTCCAGGTCCAGCGCCGCGCCCAGGCCAAACTGGTCGGCGTAGCGCGCGGTCTTGTCATCGTTGAACCCGCCATTGAGGTTGCCGCCGACTTCACCGACGTAATCCATCTTGATGTCGATGCCTTGCTCGATCAGCTTGGTACGCTCGCCACCCCAATCGCCCGTCATCCATTTGGAGTCGGAGCTGAACGCTTCATCGGCCATCGCATTGCCGGCCAGAACCAGTGCTGCCGCTGCTGACACTTGGCAGATCAACCGGGCCTTGTTCTTCATCTTCATCCCTACTTCCTCGTTTTATTGTTATTAACTTTTCTTCTTTAACGCGGTTACATCAGTTGCGACGGATAACAATCCATCCGCCACATGTCCCCCCTGTAGGAGCGAGCCTGCTCGCGAGAAACCCGAGAACACCGTGGGGTTTCAGGTTTCCAGTGTCATCGTTGACGTCCATCGCGAGCAGGCTCGCTCCTACAGTTTTGTTCTTCAGCGGCCTTTGAATTGGGCCACGTTGTCAGCATGCGCCTCGGCTTTCGGCACGCCGGCCACCCCCAACCGCTCCCCGGTCTTGGCATCGAACAGCAGCACTTTCGCCGGGTCGAATTGCAGGGTCAGGGTCTCGCCCACTGCCGGCGCCACGTCGGGTGCCAGGCGGCAGCAGACCTTGGTGTCGTTGAGGTTGACGAAGACCAGGGTGTCGGGACCGGTCGGTTCGGTGACCTGGACTTCGGCACGAATGGTCGGCAAACCGTTCACTTCGCCGTTGGCCAGGATGATCTGCTCAGGGCGCATGCCGAGGATCACTTCGCGGTCTTCAAGACCGGCGTCCTGCATGCCCAGCGGCAATTCGCAACGGGCCTGGCCGCTGTCGAGCAACGCCAGCAGACGACCGTCCTTGCGCTGCAGGCGCAGCGGGATGAAGTTCATCGGTGGCGAACCGATGAAGCTCGCCACGAACAGGTTGGCCGGGTTGTTGTAGATGTCCTTCGGCGTACCGAACTGCTGGATGATTCCGTCCTTCATCACCGCCACCTTGTCGCCCAGGGTCATGGCTTCGATCTGGTCGTGGGTCACGTAGACCGTGGTGGTTTTCAGGCGCTGGTGCATCAGTTTCATTTCGGTGCGCATCTCGACCCGCAGCTTGGCGTCGAGGTTGGACAGCGGTTCGTCGAACAGATAGATCTTCGGCCGCCGCGCCAGTGCACGGCCCATCGCCACACGCTGCTGCTGGCCACCGGAGAGTTGGCCGGGCTTGCGGCTGAGCAGGTGTTCGATCTGCAACAGTTTGGAAACCCGAGCGACTTCTTCGTCGATTTCCGCGGTCGGCATTTTGCGGATCTTCAGGCCGAAGGCGATGTTGTCGCGCACGCTCATGGTCGGGTACAGCGCGTAGGACTGGAACACCATGGCGATGTCGCGATCCTTGGGGCTCATGCCGCTGATGTCGGCGTCGTCCACCAGGATGGCGCCGCCGCTGATGGTTTCCAGACCGGCGATGCAGTTCATCAGCGTGGATTTACCACAGCCCGAAGGACCGACCAGGATCAGGAACTCACCGTCATCGATTTTCAGTTCGATGTTTTTCAGGGTGTCCGGCAAGCCGGGGCCGTAGGTCTTGTTGACGTTGCGTAATTCGAGAGTTGCCATGTTTCTACCCCTTGACCGCGCCGGACGTCAGCCCACGCAGGAAATACTTGCCAGCGAATATGTAGACCAGCAGTGTCGGCAGCCCGGCGATCATCGCGGCGGCCATATCAACGTTGTATTCCTTGGCCCCGGTGCTGGTGTTGACCAGGTTGTTCAGGGCCACGGTAATTGGCTGGGCGTCGCCACTGGCGAACACCACGCCGAACAGGAAGTCATTCCAGATCTGGGTGAACTGCCAGATCAGGCAGACCATCACGATCGGGATCGACATCGGCAGCAGGATCTTCAGGAAGATCGTGAAGAAGCCCGCGCCATCGAGCCTTGCGGCCTTGACCAGCGCATCCGGAATGCTCACGTAGTAGTTGCGGAAGAACAGCGTGGTGAACGCCAGGCCGTAGACCACGTGTACCAGCACCAAGCCCGTGGTGGTGTTGGCCAAACCGATCTTGCCGAGAGTGAACGAGGCTGGCAGCAGCACGGTCTGGAACGGCAGGAAGCAGCCGAACAGCAGCAGACCGAAGAACAGCTGCGAACCCCGGAAGCGCCACATCGACAGCACATAGCCGTTCATGGCACCGATGAACGTGGAAATCAGTACCGCCGGCACGGTGATTTTCACCGAGTTCCAGAAGTAGCTGCCAACACTGTCCCAGGCCTTGATCCAGCCGATGCCGTCGATCACGGTCGGCCAGCTCAACAGGTTGCCGGTGCGGATGTCTTCCGGGGATTTGAAGCTGGTCAGCAGCATCACGATCAACGGGATCAGGTACACCGCCGCTGCCAGCAGCAGGGTGGCGTAGATCGCGATGCGGCTGAAACTCAGGGATGGTTTTCCGAGTTGATTAGTCATGGCGTTTGCCTCGCAGCTCGGAGTACAGGTACGGCACGAGGATGGTCAGCACGGCGCCGAGCATCAGCATGGCGCTGGCCGAACCGATGCCCATCTGGCCTCGGCTGAAGGTGAAGGAATACATGAACATGGCCGGCAGGTCGGACGAGTAGCCCGGACCGCCCGCAGTCATCGCCGCGACCAGGTCGAAGCTCTTGATCGCGATGTGCGCGAGGATCATGAAGGCGCTGAAGAACACCGGGCGCAGGCTCGGCAAAACGATCTTCAGGTAGATGGTCGGCAGGCTCGCACCGTCGACTTGCGCGGCACGGATGATCGATTGATCGACACCGCGCAGGCCGGCGAGGAACATCGCCATGACAAACCCGGAGGCTTGCCACACGGCAGCGATCACCAGGCAGTAGACGACGCGATCCTGATCCACCAGCCAGTCGAGGCGGAAGCCTTCCCAGCCCCAGTCACGCAGCATCTTGTCCAGGCCGAGCCCTGGGTTGAGCAGCCATTTCCACGCGGTACCGGTGACGATCATCGACAGCGCCATCGGGTACAGGTAGATGGTGCGGATGAAGCCTTCCTTGCGAATGCGCTGGTCCAGCAGCACGGCGAGGAACACCCCCAGCACCAGGCTGATGCCGATGAACATGCCACCGAACACTGCCAGGTTCTTGCTCGCGACCCACCAGCGGTCGTTGTCCATCAGGCGCATGTATTGCTGCAGGCCGACCCACTTGTAGCTCGGCATGAAGCTGGAATTGGTGAAGGACAGAATGAAGGTCCAGATGATGTAACCGTAGAAACCAACCAACACGATCAGCATGCTCGGCGCGAGTACCAACTTGGGTAGCCAGCGTTGCAGCGCATCGAACGGTGAGGCTTTGCTGAAAACCGCCACAGAGCTCATCGGGATAATCCAGGTTTAGAGAAATGAGTCGACACGGTGACCCCCTGTGGGAGCGGGCTTGCTCGCGAAAACGGTGTGTCAGTCGACATTAATGTTGAATGTCAGTCCGCATTCGCGAGCAAGCCCGCTCCCACATGGGGTCAGGCTGTGTCAGGGATTACTGGGCAGCTTTGACAGCCGACGCCAGTTGGGCGCTGGCCTTGGCCGGGTCTGCGTCCTTGTCGTTCATGAAGTTGGTGACCACGTCGAAGATCGCACCCTGCACGGCCAGGGAAGTGGCCATGTTGTGCGCCATGCTCGGTTGCAGGCCGCCGGTCTTGTCGTCCGCGATGAAGTCCTTCGCCGCCTTCTGCGCGCACTCGTCGAAGCCGAGCTTGTCCATTTCGTTGAGCATGTCGTTACGCACCGGGATCGAACCCTTGTTCATGCTGAAGACTTTCTGGAAGTCGGTACCCAACGCCACTTTGGCCAGGTCTTGCTGGGCAGCGATGTCACCTTTGCGATCAGCCTTGAGCTTGAACACCGCCAGGGAGTCGATGTTGTAGGTGAAGGCTTTTTCGGTGCCCGGGAACGGCACGCACTGGTAGTCCTTGCCGGCGACTTTCTTCGCCGCGGTCCACTCGCTCTTCGCCCAGTCGCCCATCATCTGCATGCCGGCCTTGCCGTTGATGACGTCAGCGGCCGCGATGTTCCAGTCACGACCGGCGCGGTTTGGGTCCATGTAGGTGGTGATCTTTTTCAGCTCGGTGAACGACTTGGTCATCTCCGGGCCGGAGAGGGTTTTCTGGTCCAGGTCGACCAGGGCTTTCTTGTAGCCGTCAGCGCCCATGACCGAGAGCACCACGTCTTCGAACACGGTGCTGTCCTGCCAAGGCTGGCCACCATGGGCGAGCGCGATGAAGCCTGCGGCCTTGAGTTTGTCGCCGGCGGCGTAGAATTCTTCGAGGGTGGTCGGGGCTTTTTCGATCCCGGCTTTCTTGAACACTTCCGGGTTGATCCACAGCCAGTTGACGCGGTGGATGTTCACCGGCACGGCCACATAATCGCCTTCGTACTTGACGGTGTCGGAGACCTTCTTCGACAGCAGGCCATCCCAGTTTTCCGCCTTGGAGACTTCTTTAAGCGCGTCGGTGCTGAGCAGGCCGGTGCTGCCCCACTCCTGGATGTCCGGGCCCTTGATCTGGGCAACGCCTGGCGGGTTGCCGGCTACGGCGCGGCTTTTGAGTACGGTCATGGCCGTGGAACCGCCGCCACCGGCGACTGCGCCGTCCTTCCAGGTGAAGCCGTCTTTTTCGACTTGGGCCTTCAGGACATCGACCGCTGCCTTTTCACCACCGGAAGTCCACCAGTGAACGACTTCAACGGAACCTTTGGATTCGGCGGCCAGGACACTGAGAGGGAGTGCAGACAGGGAAGCGAGAGAAATGACAGTAGCGAGGCGAGAAATCGCATTCATCTAGGAGCACCTTTCTTGTTGTTATGCATGCAAGTCTGTTGCTTGCGCTGCATAGGATTCTAAACAGGGGTCATCCCCTCGCAGGTAACGAAGGGATGCGCGAATGTCACCGCATGGTTACATAGAACCGCTCTGGGACAACTGCGCCAGCGCCGTGGCCATGCTCGGCGCCAGCGCCAGGCGCGGAATCAGCACGGCTTGCCAGGCGTGGTAAAGGTCAGGTTTGCCGGGCCAGATATCGGCACTCGGGCGGTTTTGCGGGTCGAGTTCGTGATACCAGCTGCCATCACAGCGGTCGATGAAATGACTGTCGCAGAATTCCCAGAACAGTCGGTACCAGTGTTCGTATTGCTCTTCACCGGTTCGCTTGAGCAAGGCACTGGCGGCGGCACTGGCCTCGCAATGGGTCCAGTGCAGGCGATGGCGGACCACCGCTTTGTTGTCCCAGTCCAGGGTGTAGACAATCCCCGGCGCGCCATCGATGTTCCAGCCGTGACGGCAATTGTGCTCAAAGAGTTTTTGCGCGTCGGTGACCAGCCAGCCCGGCGTAAGCATCCCCGCTCTCACCCGCGAAGCTTCGAGGTGCAGCAACAGCCGCGCCCACTCGAAACCATGACCCGGGGTGGTGCCGTAGGGGCGGAAGCCGTCGGCCGGATTGTCGCGGTTGTAGTCCCGCAGCGGTTGCCAGGCGCGGTCGAAATGCTCGATCACCAGGTAATCGTTGGCAGCGGCGTGGCCATGGATCACTCGTTCGACAATCCGTTGGGCGCGACTCAGCCAGCGGTTGTCATCGGTGACGTCGGCCAGGGCGAGGAAGGCTTCGGTGCCGTGCATGTTGCTGTTGGCCCCGCGATAGGCTTCCTCTTCACTCCAGTCGCGGTTGAAGGATTCGCGCAGGGCGCCCTCTTCTTCGCTCCAGAAGTAGGTGTCGATGATGTCGATGGCATCATCGAGCAAGGCTTGTGCACCGGGACGCTGTGCGACTACTGCGGAACTGGCGGCCAGCGCGACGAAAGCATGCAGGTAGGCGTTCTTGCCAGTATTGCCGTCGCGGTGTTCGGCGGTCGCGAACCAGCCGCCATGCAGCGCATCACGCAACGGCCCGCGCAGGGCGGCAACCCCGTGATCGACCAGCCCGGCAAACCCCGGCAAGCCCTGGATGTGAGCCATGGCGAAGCTGTGGGTCATGCGTGCGGTGTTCATGGTCTGGGCTTGCGCATCAGCCGCAAGGCGGCCCTTTTCATCGAGGTTGCCGAAGCCTTCAGGGAGCTTCGAAGCCTTGGCAAACGCCAGCAGGCGCACGCCTTCGGCGGCCAGCCATTGCTGATGGGCAGGTGCGTTCAGCCAACTGCTGAAGGCGGGTTGGAAGGTGTCCATGGCGTACCTTTTTTGTTGTTATGACTGCAGGGCAGCATAAACAACGGACGAAGGCGGCCTTGTAACGAAGGGGGTGGGTTATGTCACCGAGCTGTGACATTCATAGGGTGAGTGATATTTGTGGCGAGGGGGCTTGCCCCCGTTGGGGTGCGAAGCGCCCCCAAAAGAGGGACCGCTGCGCGGTCCAACGGGGGCAAGCCCCCTCGCCACAGGGTCGGTGTCAATCCACTGAGCGGGGAAGCTGAAGGGTCACCCGCAACCCACCCTCACGCAGATTCTGCAGACTGACTTCACCGCCATGGCTATGGGCAATGTTGCGGGCAATCCCCAACCCCAACCCATACCCCTGCTGCTGCCCGGCCAGGCGGAAGTGCGGTTCGAACACCTGCTCCAGCCGCTGCTCCGGTACGCCCGGCCCTTCATCATCCACATGCAGGATGAATGCACTTTCATCGTCATCGATGTGCAGGTGCGCGTTCTGTCCGTACTTCAACGCATTGTCGATCAGGTTGCCGATGCAGCGCTTGAGCGCCAGCGGTTTGCCCGGATACGCCGCCAGCGCCCGCCCCTGCTGGGTCACGCGACCATTGCCGTTGGGGGCCAGGTACGGTTCGACCAGACAGTCGAGCACGTGATTGAGATCCACCGGCTCGATGTTCTCGTGAATGTCTGTGTCTTTCACGCATTGCAGCGCGCCCTTGACCAACAGTTCCAGCTCATCCAGATCGCGGCCGAACTTGGCTTGCAGCTTTTCGTCTTCGAGTAACTCGACCCGCAAACGCAAGCGGGTGATCGGCGTGCGCAGGTCATGGGAAATGGCGCTGAACAACTGGCTGCGCTCGGTCAGGTAACGACTGATGCGCTCGCGCATGGTGTTGAAGGCGCGCCCGACCTCGACCACTTCGCTGCCGCCGCCTTCGGCCACCGGTTCCACATCAGCCCCCAACGACAGATCCCGCGCCGCCCGCGCCAGGCGCTTGAGCGGACGACTCTGCCAGTGCACCAGCAGGCCGATGAACAACAGCAAAAAGCTGCTGGTCAGGACGATGAACCACACCTGCTGCGCCGGCAGGCCTTGTTCTTCAAGACTGGTGTAGGGCTCGGGCAACAGCGAGGCGATGTACAGCCATTCACCCGGCGCCATCTGGATCTGCGTGACCAGCACCGGCGGATTCACCGGTTCCAGCGTCAGCGCGTAGTGCGCCCAGGAGCGTGGCAACTCATCGAGTTTCAGGCCGCCATTGAAGATGCGCAGGTCTTGCGGGCTGACGAAGGTCACCGAGATGTCCGTGTCCTGGCCGAGGGACTGGCGCAGCACTTCATCCACCGCTTTGAGCACTGCCTCTTTGCGCGGGGTAATGGGCAGTACTTCCATGCCCAGGGGTTTGTCATTGAGCGTTACAACAAACCGGGTGCCACCCATGCTGCGCAACTGATCGAGCACCAGGGGCCGAAACGCCACCGGCAACGAACGGAAATAACTGACACTGGCCGTCATCGAATGGGCCAGGCTGCGGGCACTGGTGACCAGGCCTTCGAGTTGCGTGGCGCGCAGCTGCGACACCCAGATCACACTCGACAGTGTCTGAGCGAACAACACCGCCAGCAGGGTCAACAGCAACATCCGCCCGAGCAGCGAACGCGGCATCGGCACCTTGGCGGCGAGTTTGCGCAAAGTCTCAGTGACCATTGCCGGCAACCACGCTGGCTGCCAGTTGGTAGCCGCTGCCGCGCACGGTGCGGATCAGCCGTGGCGGTTTTTCCGTGTCGCGCAGGCGCTGGCGCAACCGACTGACCGCCATATCGACAATGCGGTCGAGCGGCATCAAGTCCCGCCCCCGGGTGGCGTTGCCAATGGTGTCGCGGTCGAGGATTTCCTGCGGGTGATCGAGGAACAGTTTCAGCAGCGCGAAGTCGGCGCCCGAGAGAATCACCTCTTCGCCGTCGATGTGGAACAGCCGATGGCTGACCATGTCCAGGCGCCAGTCATCGAAGGCCAGCACCTCACCGCCGTTACGCTCCTGGCCGAACTGTGCGCGGCGCAGCAACGCCTTGATCCGCGCCTGCAACTCCCGTGGGCTGAACGGTTTGCCGAGGTAATCGTCGGCGCCCAGCTCCAGGCCGATGACACGGTCGGCTTCGTCGGAACTGGCGGTGAGCATGATGATCGGCACCTGCGCCTGGCGCGGATGCTGGCGAATCCAGCGGCACAGGCTGAAGCCGTCTTCGTCGGGCAGCATCACATCAAGGATCACCAGATCGGCCGGCGCGTCGTTCAGCGCCTGGCGAAACCCGGCGCCATCGGCGGTGGCACGCACCTGAAACCCGGCGCGGGTCAGGTAGGTGTCCAGCAACTCGCGTATCTCTTGATCGTCATCGACCAACAAAATCGACTTGTTGACTGAGCTCACGGGGCGGCGTCCTTGTTGTTTGAATTGGGCGGATTATGCCTTAAGCACCGAAACTGCAAACACCACAAAACAACTGTAGGAGCGAGCCTGCTCGCGATGGACTTGGAAGCACCGCGTGCATTCAGAATGCACGCGTTATCGTTAACGTCCATCGCGAGCAAGCTCGCTCCTACAGGTGATCGGGTTTCAAGTCGGGATTGATTGCTCCAGCGCCACACCCGCCCCCATCAATCCCGAATACGGTGCCGTCACCAGCCACACCGGAATCCCCTTGAAGTAATCGCTCATGCAACCCTTGTCGGCGAAGCAGCGAGCGAAACCGCTCTCAAGGAAGAAATCGGCAAAGCGTGGAATCACCCCGCCAACGATGTACACGCCACCCCGCCCGCCGGTGGTCAGCACGTTGTTGCCGGCCACGCGACCGAGCCAGCAGCAGAACTGCTCAAGCACTTCCACGGCAATCGGGTCGCCCGCCAGCCCGGCAGCGGTGATCGCTTCCGGTGTGTCGAGCACAGGCGTGTGCCCGTCCACCGCGCAGATCGCCCGGTAGACGCGAGGCAAGCCGCCGCCGCTCAGGGCTGTCTCTGCACTGACATGGCCAATTTCATTGAAAATGTGCTGCCAGAGCTGGGTTTCACGCGGACTGCTCAATGGCAGATCGACGTGACCACCCTCGCCCGGCAACGCGGCGAATCGGCCCTCGCCCAAATCGAGCAAGGTGCCGACACCCAAGCCGGTGCCCGGGCCAATCACCACCGCCGGGCGCAACGGCTCCCGCGTGCCTTCGCAAACCACGCGGAATTCGCCGGGCTGCAAACGGGTCATGCCCAGGGCCATGGCCGAGAAGTCGTTGACCAGCAACAGTTGCTCGACCTGCAAGGTCTGGCAAAAGCCCTTGCGACTCAGGCGCCAGTGATTGTTGGTGAACTTGAATTCGTCGCCGCTCACGGGACCGGCCACCGACAGGCACACCGAACCAATTGAACCTGGCGCCAGACCGAGCCCGCTCAGGTAGAGACTGATCGCCTCCTCCGGGCTGGCATGGTCGGCCGTCGCCAGCACCTGGACGCTTTCCAGTTGCTGGTTTTTCCACAACGCGAAACGTGCGTTGGTCCCACCGATGTCACCGACCAAAGCCAGTTTCAATTAAGCGTCTCCAGGGCAGAAGTGAAGGCGCTGGCGCCCTGCTCCGCCGAGCTGAAGGCCATGCGCATGAAACCGAACAGCTCGCGACCGGTGCCGATGTTGTTACCCAACAGGCCCTTGGCTGGTGTGCGCGCTGCGAATTCTTCGGCGTCCACCTTAAGTTCCAGGGTGCCTTTGACGCCATCGACGCGGATGATATCGCCCTCTTGCACCCGCGCCAAAGCGCCACCGACATAAGCTTCGGGGCTGACATGAATGGCCGCCGGGATTTTCCCCGACGCGCCGGACATGCGCCCGTCGGTCACCAGCGCCACTTTGAAACCGCGGTCCTGCAACACGCCAAGGAACGGCGTCATCTTGTGCAGTTCCGGCATGCCGTTGGAGCGCGGGCCCTGGAAGCGCATCACCGCGACAAAATCCTTCTCCAGCAAACCGGCCTTGAACGCATCGGCCAGGTCCTGCTGATCCTGGAACACCATGGCCGGTGCTTCGACGATCTGGTTTTCCACGGCTACGGCGGAGACTTTCATCACGCCACGACCGAGGTTGCCTTCCATCACCCGCAGGCCACCTTCTGGCGAGAATGCTCGGGCGACTGGACGCAGGATGCTTTCATCGAGGCTGTCGGTCACGCCCTCGCGCCACACCAACTGGCCATTGTCGAGGAACGGTTCCTGGGTATAGCGGCTCAGGCCGTGGCCCATCACGGTGTTGACGTTTTCGTGGAGCAGCCCGGCTTCCAGCAGCTCGCGGATCAGGAACGACATGCCGCCCGCGGCCTGGAAGTGATTGATGTCGGCTTTGCCGTTGGGGTAGACGTGGCTCAGGGTCGGCACGACTTCGGAGAGGTCGGCCATGTCCTGCCAGGTCAACTGAATGCCCGCCGCCATGGCGATGGCCGGCATGTGCAGGGTGTGGTTGGTCGAGCCGCCCGTGGCGTGCAGCGCCACGATGGAGTTGACCAGCGAACGCTCGTCGACGATTTCGCCGATCGGGATGTAGTCACCGTTCTGCTTGGTCAAACGCGTGACCTGGTGCGCCGCTTCGCGGGTCAGGGCATCGCGCAACGGCGTGTTCGGGTTGACGAAGGACGCGCCCGGCAGGTGCAGGCCCATGACTTCCATCAGCAACTGATTGGTGTTGGCGGTGCCGTAGAAGGTGCAGGTGCCCGGGCTGTGGTAGGACTTCATTTCCGATTCCAGCAGCTCTTCGCGGGTCGCCTTGCCTTCGGCGTACTTCTGCCGCACGTCGGCTTTCTGCTTGTTGGAAATGCCCGACACCATCGGCCCGCCTGGCACGAAGATCATCGGCAGATGGCCGAAACGCAGCGCACCCATCATCAGGCCCGGCACGATCTTGTCGCAGATGCCAAGCATCAGCGCGCCGTCGAACATGTTGTGGGACAGCGCCACGGCCGTGGACAACGCGATCACTTCGCGGCTCGGCAGGCTCAGTTCCATGCCCGGCTCGCCCTGGGTCACGCCATCGCACATGGCCGGGGTGCCGCCGGCGAACTGGCCGACGGAGCCGATCTCGCGCAGGGCTTTCTTGATGAGTTCGGGAAAGACTTCGTACGGCTGGTGCGCCGAGAGCATGTCGTTATATGACGAAACTATCGCGATGTTGGCGGAGTTCATCATCCGCAGGCTGTGCTTGTCGTCGCTGCCGCAGCCAGCCACGCCATGGGCGAAGTTGGCGCATTGCAGCTGGCCGCGCATCGGACCGTCGCTGGCCGCACCGCGAATCAATGCAAGGTAAGCCTCACGCGTGGCGCGGCTGCGGGCGATAAGCCGTTCGGTGACCTCAAGGACGCGGGGATGCATGTGTAGAACTCCAGGCTAACGGATGTGGCGACCTGATTGTCTATGCTGATCAAAGGCCGGTGTCGATGGGATGACAGACGGTTTTCTTGATCGGTTGGACCAGTTGATTCAGGTCACTCGTTGTAGATTGAACAAAATATTGCCATCAAAAAGGCTTGTTTTCTATTTTTTTGCGAATAATCTTGTAATTCCAACAACAAAACGACGGTAGCGCAGACATATGACTCTTCGAATCGCAATCAATGGCTTTGGCCGCATCGGCCGTAATGTTCTGCGCGCACTCTATACCCAGGGCTACCGTCAGGATCTGCAGATCGTCGCCATCAACGACCTGGGCGACAGCGCTATGAACGCTCACTTGCTCAAGTACGACACCGTTCACGGCACGTTCGATGCCGATGTCCAGCACGACCAGGAGAGCCTGACGGTCAATGGCGACCGCATTTCGGTCAGTGCCATTCGCAACCCGGCCGACCTGCCCTGGGCCGCGGAAAAGATTGATGTGGTGTTCGAATGCACCGGTCTGTTCACCGACCGGGCCAAGGCCGCCGCGCATATTACGGCCGGGGCGCGCAAAGTGATCATTTCGGCCCCGGCCAAAGGCGCCGACGCCACCGTGGTTTACGGGGTGAACCACGACATTCTGCGCCAATCGCACCAAATCATTTCCAACGCATCGTGCACCACCAACTGCCTGGCCCCGGTGGCCCAGGTGCTGCATCGCGAACTGGGGATCGAAAGCGGCCTGATGACCACTATTCACGCCTATACCAACGACCAGCACCTGACCGACGTCTATCACGTCGATCCGTACCGCGCCCGTTCGGCCACCCAGAACATGATCCCGAGCAAGACCGGTGCTGCTGAAGCGGTGGGCCTGGTGCTGCCGGAACTGGCGGGCAAATTGACCGGCATGTCGGTGCGTGTACCGGTGATCAATGTGTCGCTGGTGGACCTGACGGTACAGCTCAAGCGCGAAGCGTCGGCCGATGAAGTCAATGCGCTGATGAAAGAAGCCAGCCAGCACTCGAAAATCCTTGGGTACAACACCCTGCCGCTGGTCTCCAGCGACTTCAACCACAACCCGCTGTCGTCGATCTTCGACGCCAACCACACCAAATCCAGCGGCAAGCTGCTCAAGGTATTGGCCTGGTATGACAACGAGTGGGGCTTCTCCAACCGCATGCTCGATAACTGCCTGGCGCTGTGCAACGCTGAATAAGCAGCACGCCCCCCGGTCTTGTAGGAGCGAGCTTGCTCGCGATGGATGTAAGGGCACCGCGCTCATTCAGGCGACCCTTGTCATCGTTAACGACCATCGCGAGCAAGCTCGCTCCTACAGGGTGCATGTCATTTCTGGAGCAACAACCCATGATCGGCATCAGCTTTACGCAAAAGACCCTGGCGGCGCGCAAGCGTATCGCCCTGGTTGCCCATGACCACTGCAAGGTGTTCTTGCTGGACTGGGCCGAACGGCAAAAAGACAAACTGGCCCAGCATGATCTGGTCGCCACCGGCACCACCGGGTTGTTGTTGCAACAACGCCTCGACCTGCCCGTGGAGAGCATGATCAGTGGTCCGCTGGGCGGCGACCAACAGCTTGGTGCGCAAATCGCCGAGCAGCGGGTCGACATGCTGGTGTTCTTCTGGGACCCCTTCGAACCGCAACCACACGACCCGGACATCAAGGCGTTACTGCGGGTCGCGGCGGTCTGGAACATCCCGGTGGCATGCAACGAGTGCAGCGCCGATTACCTCATCAGCAGCCCGTTGATGGACCAGGCGCACAGCCATCGGATTCCCGATTACGCGAGCTATTTGCAGGGACGCGCTTAAACCTTCACAAATCAATACTTGACCACTCGGGTGGATGATAAGCATTATCATTCGCTAGAAATGGATCAGGTCCTCCCGTGAGTCAGTCGCGCTTCAACCACGTTTTCCTCACCCAGCGCACCTCCCTGCTGCGTACGCTGGAGCGGATGGTCAACAATCACAGCACCGCTGAAGACCTCCTGCAGGAAACCTACCTGCGGGTGACCCGTGCGTTGAGCGAGCGGGCCATCGATCATCTCGAGCCCTTTGTTTTCCAGACGGCGCGCAACCTGGCGCTGGACCATCTGCGCGCGCGGCGCATACATTCGCGCACCATGGTCGAGGACGTACCCCAGGAGGTGGTGCACAGCGTCGCCGCCCCCACCAGCAGCGCCGAAGACGCCGCCCATGCCGAACAATTGCTGGAGCGCCTGAACGTGAGCCTCAGTGAACTCAGCGACCGCCAACAGCGGATTTTCATCCTCAGCCGCCTGCACGGGCACAGCTACCAGGAAATCGCCGACGAGTTGAACGTGTCCCTCAGCACCGTGCAGAAAGAACTCAAATTGATCATGTCGATCTGCATCGGGGTTGCCGATCGCTTGAACGCCAATTGAGCGTCTGGATCTTGCGCTGACCCTGACCGACTGCGCTGGTCATCGGGCTTTGCTACCCTTGGCCCACTTTTTACGCTTCACTAAAAAAACAGCCGTGCACAGACACAGCCGAGGAAACACCGTGACGGACAACCACCGCTCCCCTGAGCCTTCTTCGGCGCAGGACTCCGCTAGCGCGATGGACCAGGCCCTGGACTGGCTGATCGTGCTCGGCAGTCCCGACGAGGAGCAGACCCGCCAGTTTCATGCCTGGCTCGATGCCGACCCGCTCAATGCCCAGGCCTTCGCCAAGGCCCAGGCGATCTGGGACGGCCCGCAAGTGGCGAAATGCGCGCAAAGCCTGGCTGCCCGTCCCGCGAAAGTCACCGTCCTCGCTCGCCTGCGTCCGCACTGGAAACCGCTGGCCACTGCCGCCGTGCTGCTGCTCGGCCTGTTCAATTTCAGCAATTTGCCGATGCGCCTGCAGGCCGATCACCTGACCGTGGTCGGCGAGCGCCAGCGCCTGCAACTGGAAGACGGCTCCAGGGTCCTGCTCAACACCAATTCGGCGTTTTCCAGCACCATCAACGATCAACAACGTGTCGCCCGCCTGTATCAGGGTGAAGCGTTTTTCGAAGTCCAGGCCAGTCGCGGCCAGCCTCTGGAAATCGATGCCGGCCCGGTCACGGCCAGCGTTCTCGATACCGCATTTGCCGTGCGTTACCTCGACGGCGTGGCACAGGTGCGGGTGCAGCGCGGGAATGTCGACTTGCGCGCCACCCGTGACGATGCCCGGGTTCGCCTGTCCGCCGGGGAAAGTATCCGCATCGGCCCCAACGGCTTCGACCGCCCGGCCAAGCTGGATGCCGCCACCGACCTGGCGTGGGTGCAGGGGCGCCTGGTGTTCGAAAACTGCCCGTTGAACCAGGTGCTGGCCGAACTGCGCCGCTACTACCCGGGCTGGATCATCAACAACAACGAACAACTGGCTGATGTCACCGTGACCGGTAACTATCGCCTCGATCAACCGCTGGACGTGGTCCGTTCCCTGGCCCACATCACCTCGGCCCGGCTGCAGGAATTCCCCGCGTTGGTCATCCTGAACTGAATGAGAATTATTTTTACTCGATAGGCAAATCCCGTACGTCTCGTTATAGCCAATGCAATTGATTCGCATCTCATGATGCCAATCAGCACCTATAAAGATTCGTGCGACACGGAGCGCTATCGATGTCCTCTCGCCTTACCCGCCAAGCCCCTTCACCTTCCCGCGTGCTGTCGCTGCTGACCGCTGCCATCTTGATGGCCGGCACCGCACCGCTGATGGCCGCCACCACCGCCGAGCAGTCGACCCGCAAAATGGGCGACTACTCGTTCGCCATTCCCCAGCAGTCACTGGTGTCGGCACTCAATGCCTTTACCGCCGTGACGGGCTGGCAGGTCGGTGTGTCGTCGGAGCTGGCACAAGGTGTGGCCTCGCCGGGCGTACGCGGCTCCCTGTCGCCGGAGAAAGCCCTGGATCGCCTGTTGGTGGGGACCAACCTGAGCTATCGCAAACTGGGCAACAACAGCATCGTGCTGGAAAAGCGCAGCGCTGGCAGTGCCCTGAATCTGGATCAGGTGACCATCAGCGCCACCCGTAACGAACAGTCCGTGAGCAGCGTGCCGAGCACGGTCTCTGTCTACACGCGCGAAGATCTGGACCGCAACAACGTCAATACCATCAAGGAACTGGTGCGCTACGAACCCGGTGTATCGGTAGGTGGCGCAGGCCAGCGCGCCGGCATCACTGGCTACAACATTCGCGGCATCGATGGCGACCGCGTGCTGACCCAGGTCGATGGCGTGCAGGTCCCTGACGGTTTCTTCAACGGCCCGTATGCCCAGACCAACCGCAACTACGTCGACCCGGAAATCGTCAAGCGTGTGGAAATCCTCCGCGGCCCGGCCTCAGTGCTGTATGGCAGCAACGCCATTGGCGGCGCCGTCAGCTACTACACGCTGGACGCTGACGACATCATCAAACCGGGCAAGGATGTTGGTGCACGTCTGAAAACCGGCTACAGCTCCGCCGACGAAAGCTGGCTGACGTCCGGCACCGTCGCCGGTCGCACCGGCGAGTTCGATGGCCTGTTGCACTTCAGTCAGCGCAACGGTCATGAAACAGAGTCCTATGGCGAAACCGGTGGCACTGGCCTGAATCGTACCGAGGCCAACCCCCAGGACGCTCGCACCACTAGCGTGCTAGCCAAACTGGGCTGGGATTACGCCGACGACGCACGCCTGGGCCTGACCTACGAGCATTACAAGGACGACCGCGACACCAATCAATTGAGCGCCGTGGGCGGCCCGTTCAACGCCGGACGCGGTTTCGGCTTCTACAAAGCCCGCACCGGCAACGACACGATCACCCGCGAACGCTTTGGCCTGGAACACAGCTTCGGCCTGGACAGCGCACTGGCTGACAACATCAAGTGGTCGCTGAACTACCAGATCGCCAAGACCGACCAGAGCACCGAGGAAATCTACGCGCCGTCGCGGACCGTGCTGCGTAACCGCGATACCAACTACAAGGATCGCCAATGGGTATTCGATGCCCAGGCTGACAAGTCGTTTGCCATCGCCGACACCGAGCACCTCGTCACTTATGGCACCACCATCAAGCAGGACAAGATTACCGGCCTGCGTACCGGTACCGGCACGTGCCTGACCGTGGCCGGTGCCTGCCGGGTCATCGGCGCACCTAGCACCACCGACACGCTGACACCCGCCAGTGACTTCCCGGACCCAACCGTCAACACCTACAGCCTGTTCGCCCAGGATCAGATCAGTTGGGGCAACTGGACTTTCGTGCCCGGTGCTCGCTACGACTACACCCAGCTCAAGCCGCACATCACCGAAGAGTTCCTGGCCACCGCCGACCAGAGTCGCAACGGCACGGTAAGCGACGAAACCAAGACCTGGCATCGCCTGTCGCCGAATTTTGGCACTACCTACAGCTTCAACGACTATTACACCTGGTACGGCAAATACGCCGAAGGCTTCCGTACCCCGACTGCCAAGGCGTTGTATGGTCGTTTCGAAAACCTCGCCGGCGGCTATCAGGTCGCGCCTAACCCGGACCTCGAACCGGAAAAGAGCAAGAGCTACGAGACCGGTTTGCGCGGCAACTTCGAACAGGGCTCGTTTGACGTGGCGGTGTTCTACAACAAATACCGCGACTTCATCGACGAGAACGCCATCACTCCGGGCTACACCGAGACCACGTTCCAGAGCAACAACATCAAACACGCCACCATCAAGGGTGCCGAGGTCAAGGGTCGCCTGAACCTCGACGCCTTCGGCGCGCCGCAAGGCCTCTACACCCAGGGCTCGGTGGCCTATGCCTACGGTCGCAACGACGACTCGGGCGAACCGCTAAACAGCGTCAACCCGCTGACCGGCGTGTTCGGCCTCGGCTACGACCAGGACACCTACGGTGGCTTGCTCAGCTGGACCCTGGTGAAGAAGAAGGACCGCGTCGACAGCAGCAGCTTCAAGACCCCGGACGGCACCAGCACCCAGTTCAAGACTCCCGGCTTCGGCATTCTGGACCTGAGCGCGTTCTACAAGGTGACCGACGATGTGACCGTCAGTGGCGGCGTCTACAACCTCACCGACAAAAAGTACTGGCTGTGGGATGACGTGCGCGGCTACGACAGTGTCGGCGAAGCCTCGGTGACCCAACCGGCCAACCTCGACCGCCTGACCCAGCCGGGTCGCAACTTCGCGGTCAACCTGATCTGGGATATCTGATCCGGCCATCCCGCCGGGCGGTGAATTGAAACCGTCCGGCGAGGATTTTTTACTGTCAGGCGCCTGCTTGTTCGTCTCGTTACCAAGCGCCTCTTCTTCCCCCAAGGAATTGCCATGACTACCCAGGCCACCGAACAACGCCCCAACTTGCGTTCCCAGCGTTTGAACCAGATCACCAACGAACCGCACACCAAGCTCGATGCCCTGGTCAAAGCCCATGCCCCGTTTGAGACCCAGGCCAATTTCGCCCGTTTCGTGGTGGCGCAGTACCTGTTCCAGTCGGAGCTGGTGTCGCTGTACAACGATGCCGAACTGACCGCCATCGTCCCGGACCTGCCGGCCCGCTGCCGCGCCGATGCTGCCAAGGCGGACCTGGCGGACCTGGACACCGACGTGCCGGCACCTGTCGCTGGTGCCCTGAAGAACCCGACCAAGGCCCAAGCCCTGGGCTGGATTTTTGTTTCGGAAGGTTCGAAACTCGGCGCGGCGTTCCTGATCAAGCGCGCCGTGGGCCTTGGCCTGAGCGAAACCTTCGGCGCCCGCCACCTCGGCGAACCGGCCGGTGGCCGCGCGGAAGGCTGGAAGAGCTTCGTCAAAACCCTGGACGGCCTGGAGTTCAGCGCCCAGGAAGAAGCCGAAGTGGAAAAAGGCGCCATCGACGCGTTCAACCGTTTTACCGTGTTGCTGGAGCAGGCTTACGCTACCGAAGCCGCCTGATCCAACGCGCTCCCCTTGTGGGAGCGGGCTTGCTCGCGAAAGCGGCGTGTCAGTCGGCATTGATGTCCACTGACACACCCTCTTCGCGAGCAAACCCGCTCCCACAGGAGATGTTGTTAGCCTGTAGGATTTCGATTCGCCTCACGTGTTGCCTTGAGCCCATGCCCGCCTCTTCAAAACTCTCCCGCCTCCTCTTCGGCCTGCTCGCCTACGTCAGCCTGGGCATCGGCCTGATTGCGATCGTGATACCCGGCCTGCCAACCACCGAGTTCATCCTGCTCGCCGCCTGGGCCGCGACCCGCAGTTCGCCGCGCCTGAGTGCCTGGCTGGAAAACCACCGGCTGTTCGGCCCTATCCTCCATAACTGGCGCAACGGCAAGATCATCGCGCGCCGGGCCAAAGTCAGCGCCACTGTCAGCATGCTGTTATGCGCCGGCCTGATGCTGGTGATGCTCGATCATGGCTGGCCGATCTACCTGGCGATTGCCGGCATGGGGTTGGGCAACCTGTGGATCTGGTCGCGACCGGAATCACTGCCGGATACCACCTGAACAACTCCGCGATTTTTCTTCGTTTTAAAGCGCTTTTCGGCACATTTTACTGCGCAAACGTTCAACCAATACCGTTCGTCGGGTTACCCCTCATGTAACCTCAGCGACACGCCGATGTGCATTGATCGGCGCTAAATGGATTTAGCGAGTGAGCCGCAGCGGCCCACAGCCAACACTTCATCCATTCGCGAGTTCGCCCTATGTTCGACTCACTGTCCATCCGCCTGAAAATCGTCCTGCTGTCCGGTCTGTGCCTGCTGGGCGTAGTCGCCTTGATAGTGGGCATGAACATCTACCAGACCAATCAGAACGATGATCTGGTCAACGATTCCAGCAGCAGAATGCTCACCGCCAGTGTGCAGGACCTGCTCCAGGCCAAGGCCGCCGAGCAAGCGGTGCGGGTGCAGAAGACGTTCGGTGAAACCCTGACGGTGGTGACCGCCCTGGCCGACCAGATCAAGGACATGCGCACCATGGCCGCCAAGCGCTCGCTTGAGCCAGGCGCCCTGCGCGAAGAGTTGAACCTGAGCCTGAAAACCGCCTTCGAGCGCAACAGCAAAGTGCTGGGCATCTGGCTGGCGTTCGAACCCAACGGCCTGGACGGCAAGGACAGCGAATTTGCCAACGACGCCGCCCGCCAGTCCAACGAGATCGGCCGTTTCGCCACCTACTGGAGCCGCGCCGGAGGTGAGTCGCTGAACACGATCATGGTCGAAGAGGACATGACCAAGACCACCCTGAACCTCAGCGGCACGCCGTACAACGTCTGGTACACCTGCCCACGGGACAGCAAGCGCACCTGCCTGCTCGACCCGTACGCCGATACCGTCGGCAACAAGGAAGTGCTGATGACCACCATTTCCGTACCGCTGCTGGTGGATGGCAAGTCGATCGGCGTGGTCGGTATCGACATCGCCCTCGACGCCCTGCAAGCGGCGGCCGTCGATTCCCAGCGCGAACTGTTCAATAGCGCCGGGCACATGCTGATCGTCTCCGGCACTGGCGTGATGGCGGCCTACAGCGTCGACGCAACGAAAGTCGGCAAGAGCATCGGCGACACCCTGGGTGCGGATGGCAAGGACATCCTGCAATTGCTCGGCAGCGGAGCACCGAAGATTCTTCAGCAAGGCGACCTGATCCGTGCGGTGTACCCGGTCAGCCCGATCGCCGATGCCAAGGCCTGGGCCGTGGTGATCGACCTACCCAAGCAAGTGCTGCTGGCCGATTCGGTGAAGCTGCAAGCGGTGCTCGACGATGCCCAGCAAAGCGGCACGATCAAGGCCCTGTCAGTGGCGGTGATCGCCGGTGTGCTCGGACTGCTGCTGATGTGGCTCACCGCGTCGGGCGTGACCCGTCCGATCAACAGCGTGGCCGAGATGCTCAAGGCGATTGCCAGTGGCGACGGCGACCTGACCCAGCGTCTGCACTACAGCAAGAAGGACGAACTGGGCGAACTGGTGAGCTGGTTCAACCGCTTCCTCGACAAGCTGCAACCGACCATCGCGCAGATCAAGCAAAGCATCACCGATGCCCGTGGCACGGCCGATCAGTCGTCGGAAATCGCCCGCCAGACCAGCGAAGGCATGCAGGTGCAGTTCCGTGAAATCGACCAGGTCGCCACCGCGTCCAACGAAATGAGCGCCACCGCCCACGATGTCGCCAACAGCGCCTCGAACGCGGCCAATGCCGCCAAGGGTGCCGACCAGTCGGCCCGCGATGGCATGCAGATCATCGAGCGCAGCACCCGCGACATCAATCAACTGGCCGACGAAGTCAGCAAGGCCGTGACCGAAGTCGAAGCCCTGGCGGTCAACAGCGAGCAGATCGGCTCGGTGCTGGAGGTGATCCGCAGCATCGCCGAACAAACCAACCTGCTGGCCCTCAACGCGGCGATCGAAGCGGCCCGCGCCGGTGAAAGCGGTCGTGGCTTTGCGGTGGTCGCCGATGAAGTGCGCAATCTGGCCAAGCGCACCCAGGACTCGGTGGAAGAAATTCGCCTGGTGATCGAACGCATCCAGTCCGGCACCCGTGGCGTGGTCGCCACCATGCATTCAAGCCAGACCCAGGCCCACAGCAACGCCGGGCAGATCCAGCAGGCGGTCCAGGCCTTGGGCAAGATCAGCGACGCGGTCACCGTGATCAGCGACATGAACCTGCAAATCGCCAGCGCCGCCGAGCAGCAAAGCGCGGTGGCCGAAGAGGTCAACCGCAACGTCTCGGCGATCCGCACCGTCACCGAAACCCTGACCGGCCAGGCCACCGAATCGGCGCAGATCAGCAGCCAGCTCAACGCCCTGACCACCCACCAGATGAAGTTGATGGATCAGTTCCGCGTTTAAAATGTGAGCGGGCTTGCTCGCGAATGCGGTGTGCCTGACAACATCGTTGTTGAATGTGCCGGCCTCTTCGCGAGCAAGCCCGCTCCCACAAAGGGATTTCATCTGGCCCCGATTTTTTTGAACTATGATCGGGCTCTCGCTCCGGAGGGCCCTTCGATGACTGATCTGCTCACGTCCATTCAAGCCGCACTCGGTTTGCCTCACACCCCGATTCCATTCACCTCCAGCGGCGCCCTGCCCTCGGCGTTTGCCGTCACGGATCTGGCCTGCGCCAGCATCGCTGCCGCCGGCCAGGCCGCCAGCGAACTGCTGCACCAGCAAACCGGGCACCTGCCCGACCTTGAAGTTGACCGACGCCTCGCATCATTCTGGTTCGCGACCTCGATTCGCCCGATAGGCTGGAGCGTCCCACCGCTGTGGGACCCGGTGGCCGGTGACTACGCCACCCGCGATGGCTGGATTCGCCTGCACACCAACGCGCCCCATCACCGCGCCGCGGCCGAAAGCGTGCTGGGCGCCTGTGCCGACCGCGCAGCGATGGCCGGCAAAGTGGCGCAATGGGCGAACAGCGAGCTGGAGCAAGCGGTGGTCGATGCCGGGGGTTGTGCCGCCGAGATGCGCACTTGGGATCAATGGCAGGTCCATCCTCAAGGCCAGGCAGTGAATGCCGAATCCTTGATTCAGTTCGCCAACCACCCAAGCCAGGGCCGCAAAGTGTGGACAGGTTCAGTGGCTCGACCACTGGCCGGCCTCAAGGTGCTGGATTTGACCCGCGTGCTCGCCGGCCCCATCGCCAGTCGCTTTCTGGCAGGCCTGGGTGCTGATGTCTTGCGCATCGATCCGCCGACCTGGAACGAGCCCGGGGTGGTGCCGGAAGTCACCTTGGGAAAACGTTGCGCGCGCCTTGATCTGTACGACAAGACCGACCGCGCCGTATTCGAATGTCTGCTCAGGGATGCCGACATTCTGCTGCATGGCTATCGTGCCGATGCCCTTGAGCGACTTGGCTTCGGCGTGAATGAGCGCCGGTCCATGAACCCGAGCCTGATTGATGTTTGCCTCAATGCCTACGGCTGGAGCGGCCCCTGGCAAAACCGCCGGGGCTTCGACAGCCTGGTGCAGATGAGTAGCGGTATTGCCGACGCCGGTATGCTCTGCAAAGGTGCCGACAAACCGACACCGCTGCCCGTGCAGGCCCTCGATCACGCCACCGGATATTTGATGGCGGCCAGTGCGATCCGGTTGCTGGCGCAAAGGTTGAGCGACGGTTCCGGGGGCTCGGCGCGATTGTCGTTGGCGCGCACGGCGAAGTTGTTGATCGAGCAGGGGCCTGGGACGAGTGATGCATTAAGCGCGGAAGATGAGCAGGATCAGGGGTTGATCGTGGAACAGACGCCGTGGGGGCCTGCGCATCGGTTGCACGCGCCGTTGAAGATAACCGGGACGCCGATGCAGTGGGCGCTACCGGCAACGGAATTGGGTTCCCATCGCGCGCAGTGGTGGTGACGGCCGGATCGCCTTCGCGAGCAAGCCTGCTCCCACAGTTGATCGCGGTCACCTGTGGGAGCAGGCTTGCTCGCGAAGACCCCAGGACAGGCAACACAAAACCCGGATCAGCTCAGTCCACCCGACTCAACGAAGTCCACAACAACTGCGCCGCATACCCCCGATAAGGCCGCCAGGTTTCGGCTCGTGCCAAAAGCTGCTTCGCTGTCACCGGCCCACCTTCCAGCGCCACCAACGCATTGATCAGCCCCACATCACCATTGGGAAACCCATCCATCTGCCGCAGCTGCCGCAGCGCAATGTACTGCGCCGTCCAGTCACCAATCCCATGCAAGGCCAGCAAGCGCGCTACGCCTCCGTCCCGATCGGGCTCGAACAATCGCGGATCATCAAGCAACGCCTGAGCCACACCCGACAACGTTCGGCCACGGCTTTTCGGCATCCCCAACGCGGCGAGATCCGCACCCGCCAGAACGCCGGCCTCGGGAAACACATGGGTCACCCCCGGCAGCCCTGAATGGAAGGGCGTGCCGTACTGCGCGACCAGTTTGCCCGCCAACCGGATCGCCGCCACCACCGTAATCTGCTGCCCCAACACCGCGCGGATCGCCAGTTCCAGGCCATCCCACGCCCCCGGCACACGCAGCCCGGGGCGCTCGGCAATCAGCCGCGCCAACAGCGGATCAACCGCCAGGTGCCGATGCATCGTGGACAGCTCGGCGTCCAGATCAAACATCCGTCGCACGCTTGCGACGATTGCAGGTACGGCACCCGGGTCTGGAAAGTCCAGGCTCAACTCAAGGGCATCGGCGGTGGCAGGCTGGATCGAGAACGTACCGCAGGCGCCGTTCAAACCGATGCTGCGCGAATACACGCCGTCGACCACGGTTTCCAGCCCGGTAATCGCCCGCGCCGACAAGAACCCCAACATCGCCGGCCAATCATAGGGTGGTTGATACGCCAGCAACATCTTCACAGGCTCAACAAGCCGCTGTACAAGCCATAGGCCGCCAGCCCTGCGCCACCGATGACACAGGTGAAAATGCCCTTCTCGATAACCGTGAACAATGGCATGCCCTGCTCATGGCGAGCCTTGGCAAACAGGATCACGCCGGGCGCATACAGCAACGCCGACAGCAGCAGATATTTCAGGCCCCCGGCATACAACAACCACACTGCGTAGACCAGGGCGATGCCACCAATCAGCAGATCCTTGGTGCGCTCGACGGGCGCCTGTTGATAAGTGTCACCCCGCGCGCACAACAACACGGCATAGGCCGCCGACCACAGATACGGCACCAGAATCATCGAAGAGGCCAGATAAATCAGGCTGGTGTAGGTGCCGGCGGAAAACAGCGTGATCAGCAAGAACAACTGGATCATCGAGTTGGTCAGCCACATCGCATTGACCGGCACGTGGTTGGCGTTCTCCCTGGTCAAGAAGGCCGGCATGGTCTTGTCTTTCGCCGTGGCAAAGAGGATTTCGGCGCACAGCAGCGCCCAGGACAACAACGCACCCAACAGCGAGATCGCCAGGCCGACGCTGATCAGCAACGCACCCCAGGGACCGACGATGTGTTCCAGCACCGCCGCCAAAGAGGGGTTCTGCAATTTCGCCAGTTCCGGTTGAGACATGATCCCCAGCGACAGCACGTTCACCAGCACCAGCAGGGCCAATACCCCAACGAACCCGATCACCGTCGCCCGGCCCAGGTCGGAGCGTTTCTCCGCCCGGGCCGAATAGACACTGGCGCCTTCGATGCCGATGAACACGAACACGGTGACCAGCATCATGTGCCGGACCTGATCCATCACGCTGCCGAATTCCGGGTTGTTGCGCCCCCAGATATCGAGGGTAAAGATGTCTGCCTTGAACGCCACGGCGGCAATCACGATGAACATGATCAGCGGCACGATCTTGGCGACCGTGGTCACCTGGTTGATGAACGCGGCCTCCTTGATCCCGCGCATCACCACAAAATGCACGGTCCACAGCAGCACCGAAGCGCAGGCGATGGCAATCGGCGTGTTGCCTTCGCCGAAGACCGGAAAGAAATAGCCGAGGGTACTGAACAGCAAAATGAAGTAGCCGACGTTGCCCAGCCAGGCACTGATCCAGTACCCCCAGGCGGATGAAAACCCCATGTAGTCGCCGAAACCGGCCTTGGCGTAGGCGTACACGCCGGAGTTCAGTTCCGGCTTGCGGTTGGCCAGGGTCTGGAACACGAACGCCAGGGTCAGCATGCCGACGGCGGTGATCGCCCAACCGATCAGAATCGCCCCGGCATCGGCCCTGGCCGCCATGTTTTGCGGCAGGGAAAAAATCCCGCCGCCGATCATCGAACCCACCACCAATGCGATCAATGCGCTCAGGCGAAGCTTGTTCGGCGATTGCGACATCATTGCAACTCCATTTTCCGGGGGCGGCACTGCCGCGAGATCGTCACATATCGGGCGTCAACTAAACTGTTGAAGAGTAATAACGTTTATTGGATAACGCCAACAAGCGTCTTTTAACTTGCACAAATCGGCTATCGCAACGTCGATATAATCATTTGTTTTATACGTTCATTTAATAAGTCAATTTTGTCCAAAAAATGCATGAATAAAATTTGCAGATTCTGAAAAACCAACTAGCGTCATAATTCGAAACAAATACTGAAAAGTTCTTGAGCAACCAGAAAAGGCCTCTAGATCAGGCATTACAGGCAGCAGACTTATAAGTGATGGCACTCAGCCAAGATTCCGGGAACGCTCTCATTTAGTGATCTAAGTCAGCTGATCGGATAGCCAACAGAATAATCTGTTGCCTCTCTTCTCCTGCATTGGAGTCATGCAATGTCTGAAGCTCCCGGAAAACTAAAACTCGGCGCGCTGGTTGCGTTAGTCGTCGGCTCGATGATTGGTGGCGGGATCTTTTCCTTGCCACAAAACATGGCGGCCAGTGCTGATGTCGGCGCCATTATGATCGGTTGGGCGATCACCGCCGTCGGCATGCTCACCCTGGCATTCGTGTTCCAGACCCTGGCTAACCGCAAGCCCGACCTGGACGGCGGGGTCTACGCCTACGCCAAGGCCGGTTTCGGCGACTACATGGGTTTCTCGTCCGCCTGGGGGTACTGGATCAGTGCCTGGCTGGGCAACGTGGGGTACTTCGTACTGTTGTTCAGCACCCTCGGCTACTTCTTCCCGCTATTTGGGGAGGGGAATACAGTTGCTGCGGTGATCGGTGCCTCGGTGCTGCTCTGGGCCGTACATTTCCTCGTACTGCGAGGCATCAAGGAAGCAGCGTTCATCAACCTGGTAACCACGGTCGCCAAGATCGTGCCGTTGCTGCTGTTCATGCTGATCGCGTTGTTCGCCTTCAAACTGGACATCTTCACCGCTGACATCTGGGGCCTGAAGAATCCGGACCTGGGCAGCGTGATGGACCAGGTACGCAAAATGATGCTGGTCACCGTGTGGGTGTTCATTGGTATCGAAGGCGCGAGCATCTTTTCGGCCCGGGCGGAAAAACGCAGCGATGTGGGTAAAGCCACCGTGATCGGCTTTGTCACCGTGCTGCTGTTTTTAGTCCTGGTCAACGTCCTGTCGCTGGGGATCATGACCCAGCCGGAACTGGCCAAACTGCAGAACCCGTCAATGGCCGCCGTGCTGGAACACGTGGTCGGTCACTGGGGCGCGGTGCTGATCAGCATCGGTTTGATCATCTCGTTGCTGGGGGCGTTGCTGTCGTGGGTGCTGCTGTGCGCGGAGATCATGTTCGCCGCCGCCAAGGACCACACCATGCCGGCGTTTTTGCGCAAGGAAAACGCCAACCATGTACCGGTCAACGCCCTGTGGCTGACCAACGCCATGGTCCAGGTTTTCCTGATCATCACGCTGTTCTCGGCCAGCACTTACCTGTCGCTGATCTATCTCGCCACCTCGATGATTCTGGTGCCGTACCTGTGGTCGGCGGCTTATGCGTTGCTGTTGGCGGTGCGTGGCGAAAGCTACGAAGGCGCGGCCGGCGAGCGGCGCAAGGATCTGATCATCGGCGCCGTGGCCCTGATCTATGCGATCTGGCTGCTGTACGCCGGCGGCACCAAGTACCTGCTGCTGTCCGCCCTGCTCTACGCCCCCGGCGTGATCCTGTTCGCCAAGGCCAAGCTGGAAATCAACAAACCGGTTTTCACCAACGTCGAGAAGCTGATTTTCGCTGCGGTGGTCGTCGGCGCCGTGGTGGCGGCCTACGGTCTCTATGACGGCTTCCTGACCCTGTAATAACCCTGTTTTCATCTGGAGGATCACTGTAATGACCAAGGAAAAAGTTAAGTACGGCGTCCATTCCGAAGCCGGCAAACTGCGCAAAGTCATGGTTTGCTCCCCAGGCCTGGCCCATCAGCGGCTGACCCCGAACAACTGCGATGAACTGCTGTTCGATGACGTGCTGTGGGTGGCCCAGGCCAAACGCGACCATTTCGACTTCGTCACCAAGATGCGCGAGCGCAACATCGATGTGCTGGAAATGCACAACTTGCTGACCGACATCGTTGCCATTCCCGAAGCCCTGGACTGGATTCTGGAACGCAAGATCACCGCCAACTCGGTGGGCCTGGGCCTGATCAACGAAACAGGCTCGTGGCTGCGTAGCCTGGAGCCGCGCAAGATCGCCGAGTTCCTGATCGGCGGTGTCTCGGGCGACGATCTGCCGACCAGTTTCGGTGGCAAGGCCATCGAGATGTTCCGCGACTTCCTCGGCAACTCCAGCTTCATCCTGCCGCCGCTGCCCAACACCCAGTTCACCCGCGATACCACCTGCTGGATCTACGGTGGCGTCACCCTCAACCCGATGTACTGGCCGGCACGCCGTCAGGAAACCCTGCTGACCACCGCCATCTACAAATTCCACCCCGAGTTCACCAACGCCGACTTCCAGATCTGGTACGGCGACCCGGACAAAGACCACGGCAACGCCACCCTTGAGGGCGGTGACGTGATGCCGATTGGCAACGGCGTGGTGTTGATCGGCATGGGCGAACGCTCGTCGCGCCAGGCCATTGCGCAACTGGCGGTGAACCTGTTCAAGAACAAAGCCGTGGAGAAAGTGATCGTCGCCGGCCTGCCGAAATCCCGCGCGGCGATGCACCTGGACACGGTGTTCAGCTTCTGCGATCGCGACCTCGTCACGATCTTCCCGGAAGTGGTGAACCAGATTGTCGCCTTCACCCTGCGTCCCGATGAAAGCAAAGAGGGCGGCATCGATATCCGTCGCGAAGAAACCAATTTCCTCGACACCGTCGCCCAGGCCCTGAACCTCAAGGCGTTGCGCGTGGTGGAAACCGGCGGCAACAGCTTCGCCGCCGAACGCGAGCAATGGGACGACGGCAACAACGTGGTCGCCGTGGAACCGGGCGTGGTGATCGGCTACGACCGCAATACCTACACCAACACCCTGCTGCGCAAGGCCGGCGTGGAAGTCATCACCATCAGCGCCGGCGAACTCGGCCGGGGACGGGGCGGCGGCCACTGCATGACCTGCCCGATCATCCGCGACCCGATTGACTACTAACCTGTTCACCTTAGGAGATCCAAAATGGCGTTCAATATCCATAACCGCAATCTACTGAGCCTGGAACACCACACCCCTCGCGAATTGCGCTACCTGCTCGACCTGTCCCGCGACCTCAAGCGTGCCAAGTACACCGGCACCGAACAGCAGCATCTGAAGGGCAACAACATCGCGCTGATCTTCGAAAAAACCTCGACCCGCACCCGCTGCGCCTTCGAAGTAGCCGCCTATGACCAGGGCGCCAACGTCACCTACATCGACCCGAACTCCTCGCAGATCGGCCACAAGGAAAGCATGAAGGACACTGCCCGGGTGCTCGGGCGCATGTATGACGCCATCGAGTACCGTGGCTTCAAGCAGGAAATCGTCGAGGAACTGGCCAAGTTCGCCGGCGTACCGGTGTTCAACGGCCTGACCGACGAATACCACCCGACGCAAATGATCGCCGACGTGCTGACCATGCGCGAAAACGCCGACAAACCCATCCACGAAATCAGCTACGCCTACCTCGGCGATGCCCGTAACAACATGGGCAACTCGCTGCTGCTGATCGGCGCCAAACTCGGCATGGACGTGCGCATCTGCGCGCCAAAAGCCCTGTGGCCAGCGGACGATTTGGTGGATCGCTGCAAAAAATACGGCGAAGAAAGCGGCGCGCGCATCACCCTCACCGAAGACCCGAAAGCGGCGGTCAAGGGCGTGGACTTCATCCACACCGACGTCTGGGTGTCGATGGGCGAACCGGTCGAAGCCTGGGCCGAACGCATCCAGCAACTGCTGCCGTATCAGGTCAATGCCGAACTGATGAAAGCCACCGGCAACCCGCGCACCAAGTTCATGCACTGCCTGCCGGCGTTCCACAACAGCGACACCAAGATCGGCAAGCAGATTGCCGAGCAGTACCCGCACCTGAAGAACGGCATCGAAGTGACCGATGACGTGTTCGAGTCGCCGGCCTGTATCGCCTTCGAGCAAGCGGAAAACCGCATGCACACGATCAAGGCGATTCTGGTGTCGACGCTGGCGGATCTCTAACGGCTGACTCGCTCCCACTGACGCAACGCGGTCAATGTGGGAGCGGGCTTGCTCGCGAAAGCGGTGTGTCTGAAAACAATGATGTCGACTGACACGCCGTCTCGAGCAAGCCCGCTCCCACACTGGCCCGGTTCCAACCGGGAGATCGAGTTGTTTGTGACTTCTCTTTTAGAAGGACTGCACCATGCGCATCGTCGTAGCTCTTGGCGGTAACGCCCTGCTCCGCCGCGGCGAACCGATGACCGCTGACAACCAGCGCGCCAACATCCGGATCGCCACCGAACAGATCGCCAAGATCCATCCTGGCAACCAACTGGTCATCGCCCACGGCAATGGTCCTCAAGTCGGCCTGTTGTCATTGCAAGCGGCGGCCTACACCTCCGTCACCCCTTACCCGCTGGACGTGCTCGGCGCTGAAACCGAAGGCATGATCGGCTACATCATCGAACAGGAACTGGGCAACCTGCTGGACTTCGAAGTGCCCTTCGCGACCTTGCTGACCCAAGTCGAAGTCGATGCCAATGACCCGGCGTTCAAGAACCCGACCAAACCCATCGGCCCGGTCTACAGCAAGGCCGATGCGGAAAAGCTCGCCGCCGAAAAAGGCTGGGCAATCGCCCCGGACGGCGACAAATACCGCCGCGTGGTTGCCAGCCCGAAACCCAAGCGCATCTTCGAAATCCGTCCGATCAAATGGCTGCTGGAAAAAAGCAGCATCGTGATCTGCGCCGGTGGCGGCGGTATTCCGACCATGTATACCTCGCCCGGCAAACTCGAGGGCGTCGAAGCGGTCATCGACAAGGACCTGTGCTCGGCGCTGCTGGCCGAACAGCTTGAGGCCGATCTGCTGGTGATCGCCACCGACGTCAAAGCCGCCTTCATCGACTTTGGCAAACCCACGCAGAAAGCCATCGCCCAGGCCCACCCCGACGAAATGGAAAAGCTCGGCTTCGCCGCCGGCTCCATGGGACCGAAGGTGCAGGCAGCCTGCGAATTCGCACGCCATACTGGAAAAGTGGCGGTGATCGGTTCGCTCGCGGACATTGAAGCTATCGTTCAGGGCAAGGCCGGTACACGCATCAGCACGGCGACAGCGGGCATTACTTACTTGTAGGGAGAACCCTTTATGGCAATGTTTGAGCCAGGTCACTTACACATCGAGCGCCATGCGCTGAACAAGGATGATGTGAGCTACAACATTCACCTCGACTATGAAGTCAGCAAGAACCCCGCAGGGGAAAAAGGCATCCAGTTCACCATGCATGGCAGCATTCAGGGCAAGGACCTGAAGGAGCCCTTCTTCCTGCCCAAGGTGGAAGCCTACAACTTCGCCAGCAATGTGACGAAAATCGCCGAGAAATATGGCATTCCCAAGGAAAAAATCGCCATTGGCTCGTCACACGAACATTACGACCTGATGTTTGAAGACATCCGCCAGCAACTGAATATGAAATCCGGCGACCCGATAGATCTCGAGAACTTCGAGTAACCCCTATCCCTTGTTGGAGCTGGCTTGCCAGCGATGAACGATAACGCGGTATTACTGACATACCGCACCGTCCGAATCGCCAACAAGCCGGCTCCTACAGGTGCTGTACCTGACTGCGGATTTCACCTCTACCCCTTCACCAAGGCATACTTGCCACCCTTCGCACTGCAGAACCCAAAACCGCCCCATGCGTATCCACGTCAGCTTCATCGACCGCGTCGGTATCACCCAGGAAGTCCTGGCCCTGCTCGGCGGGCGCAATCTGAACCTGGATGCGGTGGAAATGGTCCCGCCCAATGTTTACATCGACGCCCCGACCCTGAGCCCGCAAGTCCTCGAGGAACTGCGTGATGCCCTGTTCAGCGTGCGTGGCGTGCAAGCGGTGACGGTGGTCGACATCCTGCCCGGCCAGCGCCGGCACTTGCAGCTCGACGCGCTACTTGCCGCCATGACCGACCCGGTGCTGGCACTGGACAGCGACGGCAAGGTACTGCTGGCCAACCCGGCGTTGATCGCCCTGTACGGCCGTGAACCGGCCGGTGAAAGCGTGGCCGACCTGTTTGCCGACCCGGCCTTGCTCGACGCCCTGCTCGAACACGGCTTCCGCCTGCCGCTGCGGGAAATCTCCGTCAACGGCCAGACCTTCCTGCTCGACGCTACACCGATCACCGACGCCGGCGCCCTGCTGACCCTGTATCAACCGAACCGCATCGGTGAACGTCTTTCCGCGTTGCATCACGATCACGCCGAAGGTTTCGATGCACTGCTCGGCGAGTCGCCGGTGATCCGCACCCTAAAGGCCCGCGCCCAACGGGTGGCGGCCCTCGATGCACCGCTGCTGATCCAGGGCGAAACCGGCACCGGCAAGGAACTGGTGGCCCGTGCCTGCCATGCCATCAGCGCCCGGCACAGTTCACCGTTCCTGGCATTGAACTGTGCGGCATTGCCGGAGAACCTCGCCGAAAGTGAACTGTTCGGCTACGCCCCCGGCGCCTTCACCGGCGCACAACGAGGTGGCAAACCGGGGCTGATGGAACTGGCCAACCAGGGCACGGTGTTTCTCGATGAAATCGGCGAGATGTCGCCGTACCTGCAGGCCAAATTGCTGCGCTTCCTCAACGACGGCAGTTTTCGTCGGGTTGGCGGTGATCGTGAGGTCAAGGTCAACGTGCGGATCCTCAGCGCGACCCACCGCGACCTGGAAAAAATGGTCAGCGAAGGCCTGTTCCGCGAAGACCTGTTCTATCGCCTCAACGTGCTCAACATTGAAGTGCCGCCGCTGCGCGAGCGCGGCCAGGACATTCTGCTGCTGGCCCGCTACTTCATGCAGCAGGCCTGCGCGCAGATCCAGCGCCCGATCTGTCGCCTGGCGCCGGGCACTTACCCGGCGCTGCTGGGCAACCGCTGGCCGGGCAACGTGCGGCAATTGCAGAACGTGATCTTCCGCGCCGCGGCGATTTGCGAAAGCAGCCTGGTGGACATTGGCGACCTCGATATCGCCGGCACCTCGGTGGCCCGCCAGAGCGACCATGACGTCGACAGCCTGGAACAGGCCATGGATGAATTCGAGAAAACCCTGCTGGAAAAACTCTACATCAGCTATCCCTCGACCCGGCAACTCGCGACCCGCCTGCAAACCTCCCACACCGCGATTGCCCATCGGTTGCGCAAGTACGGGATTCCCGGCAAGGCCTGAGCCACACTAGGTCAATGTGGGAGCGGGCTTGCTCGCGAATGCGGTGTATCAGACAACAATGATGTCGACTGACACTCCGTCTTCGCGAGCAAGCCCGCTCCCACAGGTTTTGTGTCTGGCCGAGTACTCTCTCTAAAAACGACCTCCACCTGTACTGAAAGCGCTACAGCGGAACGATATCGCTACACACCCCTCCGATCACGGCTGTGCAAGGCTTTGATCCACCTCGGCTTTTATCCCTGACATATGACGTATCGATTTCGCTACAGCGAATGAATTTCAGGCTTTGTCAAAACCACCTAAATCATTGATAAACAAAGAGAAAACCAAGGTTGGCCGCGTTCTTGCTATGTACACCTGCATAACCAGGGCATCGCCCAAGCATTCAATCGCGTCCACCAGACGAGTCTGGCCCCCTTAGGAGTTTCCATGAGCGAGTTGCGTTTTACTGAAGATCACGAATGGCTGCGCACCGAAGCTGACGGCAGCGTCACGGTCGGCATCACCGCTTTCGCACAGAACGCCCTGGGCGACGTGGTTTTCGTTCAACTGCCTGAGCTGCAGTCCTACGACAAGGGCGCCGAAGCCGCCACCGTGGAATCGGTAAAGGCTGCCAGCGGCGTGTACATGCCGCTGGATGGTGAAGTGCTGGAAGTGAACCCGGCGCTCGACAGCAGCCCTGAACTGGTCAACGAAGATCCGCTGGGCGAAGGCTGGTTCTTCCGCTTCCAGCCAAGCGACGCCTCGGCTGTCGCTCAACTGCTGGATCAGGACGCCTACGACCGCCTGATCAAAGCCCAAGCCGAAGCCTGAGGAGCACTGACATGACTCAAGTCAACCTGACCACCGCCAACGAATTCATCGCCCGTCACATCGGCCCGCGCGCCGGTGACGAGCAAGCCATGCTCAACAGCCTCGGCTTCGATTCCCTGGAAGCCCTGAGCGCCAGCGTGATTCCCGATAGCATCAAGGGCACCAGCGTGCTCGGCCTGGAAGACGGCCTGAGCGAAGCCGATGCCCTGGCCTTGATCAAGTCCATCGCGACTAAAAACCAGCTGTTCAAGACCTTCATCGGCCAGGGTTACTACGGCACCCACACGCCGTCGCCGATCCTGCGCAACCTCCTGGAAAACCCGGCCTGGTACACCGCCTACACCCCATACCAGCCAGAAATCTCCCAGGGCCGTCTCGAAGCGCTGCTGAACTTCCAGACCCTAATCAGCGACCTCACTGGCCTGCCGATTGCCAACGCCTCCCTGCTCGACGAAGCCACCGCTGCCGCCGAAGCCATGACCTTCTGCAAACGCCTGAGCAAGAACAAGGGCAGCCACCAATTCTTCGCTTCCGTGCATTGCCACCCGCAGACCCTCGACGTACTGCGCACCCGTGCCGAGCCTCTGGGCATCGACGTAGTGGTTGGCGACGAACTCGAACTGACCGACGTGACGCCGTTCTTCGGCGCGCTGCTGCAGTACCCGGCGAGCAACGGTGACGTGTTCGATTACCGCGAGCTGACCGAACGCTTCCACGCCACCAACGCCCTGGTCGCCGTAGCTGCCGACCTGCTGGCCCTGACCGTGCTGGCCGCACCGGGCGAGTTCGGTGCCGACGTGGCCATCGGCAGCGCACAGCGCTTCGGCGTGCCGCTGGGCTTCGGTGGCCCGCACGCGGCTTACTTCTCCACCAAGGATGCGTTCAAGCGTGACATGCCGGGCCGCCTGGTCGGTGTTTCCGTGGACCGTTTCGGCAACCCGGCCCTGCGCCTGGCCATGCAGACACGCGAACAACACATCCGTCGCGAGAAAGCCACTTCGAACATCTGCACCGCGCAAGTGCTGCTGGCCAACATCGCCAGCATGTACGCCGTGTACCACGGTCCAAAAGGCCTGACGCAGATCGCCAATCGCGTACACCACCTGACTGCAATCCTGGCCAAAGGCTTGAGCGCATTGGGCCTGAACGTCGAGCAAGCGAGCTTCTTCGACACCCTGACCGTGAAGACCGGCGCGCAAACTGCCGCGCTGCACGACAAGGCGCACGCCCAGCGCATCAACCTGCGCGTGGTCGACGGCGAACGCCTGGGCCTGTCCCTGGACGAAACCACTACTCAGGCCGACGTTGAAGCCCTGTGGAGCCTGCTGTCCGACGGCAAGGCCCTGCCGGACTTCGCCGCCCTCGCTGCCTCGGTGCAGAGCGCCATCCCGGCCGCGCTGGTGCGCCAGTCGCCGATCCTCAGCCACCCGGTGTTCAACCGCTATCACTCTGAAACCGAGTTGATGCGCTACCTGCGCAAACTGGCGGACAAGGACCTGGCGCTGGACCGCACCATGATCCCGCTGGGTTCGTGCACCATGAAACTCAACGCCGCCAGCGAAATGATCCCGGTGACCTGGGCCGAGTTCGGCGCCCTGCACCCGTTCGCCCCGGCCGAGCAAAGCGCCGGCTATCAGCAATTGACCGACGAACTGGAAGCCATGCTCTGCGCGGCCACCGGTTATGACTCGGTTTCGCTGCAACCGAACGCCGGCTCCCAGGGTGAATACGCCGGTCTGCTGGCGATCCGCGCCTACCACCAGAGCCGTGGCGAAGATCGTCGCGACATCTGCCTGATCCCGTCTTCGGCCCACGGCACCAACCCGGCCACCGCCCAAATGGCTGGCATGCGCGTGGTCGTGACCGCTTGCGATGCCCGCGGCAACGTCGACATCGAAGACCTGCGCGCCAAGGCCATCGAGCACCGCGAACACCTCGCTGCGCTGATGATCACCTACCCGTCGACCCACGGTGTGTTCGAAGAAGGCATCCGCGAAATCTGCGGCATCATCCATGACAACGGCGGCCAGGTGTACATCGACGGCGCGAACATGAACGCCATGGTCGGCCTGTGCGCACCGGGCAAGTTCGGCGGCGACGTTTCGCACCTGAACCTGCACAAGACCTTCTGCATCCCGCACGGCGGTGGCGGCCCGGGCGTCGGCCCGATCGGCGTGAAATCGCACCTGGCACCGTTCCTGCCGGGCCACGCACAGATGGAGCGCAAGGAAGGCGCCGTGTGCGCGGCACCGTTCGGCAGCGCGAGCATTCTGCCGATCACCTGGATGTACATTCGTATGATGGGTGGCGCGGGTCTCAAGCGTGCTTCGCAGCTGGCAATCCTCAATGCCAACTACATTTCCCGTCGCCTCGAAGAGCACTACCCAGTGCTGTACACCGGCAGCAACGGCCTGGTGGCACACGAGTGCATCCTCGACCTGCGCCCACTGAAAGACAGCAGCGGCATCAGCGTCGATGACGTGGCCAAGCGCCTGATCGACTTCGGCTTCCACGCGCCGACCATGTCGTTCCCGGTAGCCGGCACCTTGATGATCGAGCCGACCGAAAGCGAATCCAAAGAAGAACTGGACCGTTTCTGCGACGCCATGATCCGCATCCGCGAAGAAATCCGCGCAGTGGAAAACGGCACCCTGGACAAGGACGACAACCCGCTGAAAAACGCTCCGCACACCGCCAAGGAGCTGGTGGGCGAGTGGTCGCACCCGTACAGCCGTGAGCAAGCGGTTTACCCGGTTGCCTCGCTGATCGACGGCAAGTACTGGCCACCGGTCGGTCGCGTCGACAACGTGTTCGGCGACCGCAACCTGGTCTGCGCCTGCCCGTCGATCGAAAGCTACGCTTAAACGAATGAAGGGGCGGATTCATCCGCCCCCAATCTCAAGAACACCGCATTCCCCTTGTGGAAGCGGGCTTGCTCGCGAAGGCGGTGTGTCTGGCACCAGATGCGCTGCCTGTTACGCCGCCTTCGCGAGCAAGCCCGCTCCCACAGGGTCCAGTCTCCCCACAAGATCTGCGTCGATATCAAATAACAAGAAACCGGAGAACCACCATGTCGTTAAGCGTGTTCGACCTGTTCAAGATTGGCATCGGCCCCTCCAGCTCCCACACCGTTGGCCCGATGCGTGCCGCTGCGCGTTTCGTCGAAGGCCTGCGCCGTGAAGCGCTGCTGTCGGCAACCACCAGCGTCAGAGTCGAGCTGTATGGCTCCCTCGGTGCCACCGGCAAAGGCCACGGCAGCGACAAGGCCGTACTGCTGGGCCTGGAAGGCGAACACCCGGACACCGTGGACACCGAAACCGTCGCTGCGCGCCTGCAAGAAATCCGCGGCAACGGGCGCTTGAACCTGCTCGGCGAACACAGCATTGCGTTCAACGAGAAAGAACACCTGGCGATGATTCGCAAACCGTTGGCCTATCACCCCAACGGCATGATTTTTCGCGCCTTCGATGCCGCAGGCCTGCAAATCCGCAGCCGCGAGTACTACTCGGTCGGCGGCGGTTTCGTAGTCGATGAAGACGCCGCCGGCGCCGACCGCATCGTCGAAGACGCCACGCCCCTGACCTTTCCGTTCAAAAGCGCCAAGGATCTTCTCGGTCATTGCGTCAAATACGGGCTGTCGATCAGCCAGGTGATGCTGACCAACGAAAGCGCCTGGCGCCCGGAAGCGGAAACCCGCGCCGGCCTGCTGAACATCTGGCAAGTGATGCAGGACTGCGTCGACGCCGGTTGCCGCAACGAAGGCATCCTGCCTGGCGGGCTGAAGGTCAAGCGCCGGGCTGCCGCGCTGCATCGGCAATTGTGCAAGAACCCGGAATCGTCTTTGCGCGACCCGCTGTCGGTGCTCGACTGGGTCAACCTCTACGCACTGGCGGTCAACGAGGAGAACGCCAACGGCGGGCGCGTCGTAACGGCCCCCACCAATGGTGCAGCGGGGATCATTCCAGCGGTGTTGCACTACTACATGCGTTTTATCCCGGGTTCCAATGACGACGGCGTGGTGCGATTCCTGCTCACTGCCGCAGCCATCGGCATTCTGTACAAGGAAAACGCCTCGATCTCCGGTGCCGAAGTCGGCTGCCAGGGTGAAGTCGGCGTCGCCTGCTCGATGGCCGCCGGCGCCCTGTGCGAAGTGCTTGGCGGCACCGTGCAACAAGTGGAGAACGCCGCGGAAATCGGCATGGAACACAACCTCGGGCTGACCTGCGACCCGATTGGCGGGCTGGTGCAAGTGCCATGCATCGAGCGCAACGCCATGGGCTCGGTCAAGGCCATCAATGCCGTGCGCATGGCCATGCGCGGCGACGGGCAACACTTCGTCTCCCTCGACAAGGTCATCCGCACCATGCGCCAGACCGGCGCCGACATGAAAAGCAAATACAAGGAAACCGCCCGTGGCGGTTTGGCGGTCAACATTATCGAGTGCTGATGCGCGCTCATCTGCACCCTTCTCCAGGAGCTGAATATGTCCACCGAACAACTGTTGAAAACCCCGCTGCACGCACTGCACATCGAACTCGGCGCGCGCATGGTGCCGTTTGCCGGCTACGACATGCCGGTGCAATACCCGTTGGGCGTGATGAAAGAACACCAGCACACCCGCGACCAGGCCGGTCTGTTCGATGTCTCGCACATGGGCCAGATCCGCCTGACCGGCGCCAACGCCGCCAAGGCCCTGGAAACCCTGGTGCCGGTGGACATCATCGACCTGCCGGTGGGCATGCAGCGTTACGCGATGTTCACCAACGCGACGGGCGGCATCCTCGACGACCTGATGGTCGCCAACCTGGGTAACGACGAACTGTTCCTGGTGGTCAACGCCGCCTGCAAGGATCAGGACCTGGCGCACCTGCGCCAGCACATCGGCGATCAGTGCACGATCGAGCCGCTGTTCGAGGAGCGCGCCCTGCTCGCCCTGCAAGGCCCGGCGGCGGTCACTGTACTGGCGCGTCTGGCACCTACAGTTGCGAAGATGACCTTCATGCAGTTTGCTCGAGTAAAACTGCTGGGCGTGGACTGTTTTGTCAGCCGTTCGGGCTACACCGGTGAAGACGGCTTCGAAATTTCCGTGCCGGCCGCCAATGCCGAAGCCTTGGCTCGCGCCCTGCTGGCCGAACCGGAAGTAGCTGCCATCGGCCTTGGCGCCCGCGACTCCCTGCGCCTGGAAGCGGGTCTGTGCCTGTATGGCCACGACATGAACACCGAGACCAGCCCGATCGAAGCAAGCCTGCTGTGGGCCATCTCCAAGCCACGTCGCGCCGATGGTGCACGTGCCGGCGGCTTCCCGGGTGCCGAAACCGTATTCGCCCACCAACAGGCTGGTGTCAGCCGCAAGCGCGTCGGCCTGTTACCGCAGGAACGCACACCGGTGCGCGAGGGTGCCGAGATCGTCAACGAAGCCGGCGACATCATCGGCAGCGTCTGCAGCGGCGGTTTCGGGCCGACCCTGGGCGGGCCGCTGGCCATGGGTTATGTCGACAGCGCTTACATCGCGATGGACACACCTGTTTGGGCGATCGTCCGTGGGAAAAAGGTGCCTTTGCTTGTAAGCAAAATGCCATTTGTTCCACAACGCTACTATCGCGGCTGATTGAATGTTTCTATAAGTAACGCGGTTGCGTTAACTGTGCACTAATGTGTAACGCAACCGCCATAAAATAGTGCATTGTTTGGCTCTAAGCTTCGATTATGAACTTTGCTTATAACGATCGAAAACATTTGAACAAGGTTAGCGTATAAGGCCACTAGTGGACTGACTTTGCCATCAACCTGAGTAAATACGGGGCCTTCGCGGGGCTTGTTTTTTCTCCCATAGTTGGCGTAGAGTTTGTTCACTGTGTTTGCATGGGTCGCTTGGAATCGTGACCTGGGCAGTAGCCTACAAGTTAGCTACATCCCGTTCGACGTCTTCTTACTCTCCTGCAACCAGCCCCAGTACTCTTTCATGAGAAGGAGACTGTCATTAATTTTTGCGTCAAAGGAAATAAGAAATGTCCCAACGTCAGAGCGGTACCGTCAAGTGGTTTAACGACGAGAAAGGTTTTGGTTTTATCACTCCTGAAAGCGGTCCGGATCTGTTCGTGCATTTCCGCGCCATCCAGGGCAACGGCTTCAAGAGCCTGAAAGAAGGCCAGAAAGTGACTTTCATCGCCGTGCAAGGCCAGAAAGGCATGCAGGCTGACGAAGTACAAGCAGAAGCCTAATCTTCTGTAACGAAAAAGCCCCTGATGCTGACATCGGGGGCTTTTTTGTGCGCGTAAATCCGTAAAATGGCTTCTTTTTTCGCCGAGAGCCTGCCATGTCGAAACACCTGCTTACTCCCCAGGGCGACTTTCCTGCCGCTGGCCTGGGTCGTCGCCTGGCAGCCATGTTCTATGACTTTCTGCTGTGCACCGCCCTGTTGATCGTCACCAGCGGCATTTACAAGATGATCCAGATGGCGATCATCGGCGAAGAGCGGATGCGCACCCTGACTGAAGCCGGTGCGCTGGACGGTGATCCCCTGCTCTCCACAGTCCTGTTGTTCGTACTGTTCGGCTTCTTCGCCAAATTCTGGACCTGGTCCGGCCAGACCCTGGGCATGCAGGTCTGGTGTATCCGCGTGCAGAATGCCGATGGCTCGTCCATCAGCCTGTGGCAGGCGCTGCTGCGCTTTGTGGTGTCGATTGCCTCACTGCTTTGCGTTGGCCTGGGATTCTTCTGGTCGCAGTTCGACAAGCAGAATCGCAGCTGGCATGACATGTATTCCAACACCCGGCTGGTGCGGATTCCGAAAAAGACCAAGTAATCCCGGAACACACAAACCAATGTGGGAGCGGGCTTGCTCGCGAAGAGGGTGTGTCAGTCAACCTCGATGTCGACTGAAACAC